>DAOWKX010000002.1 GCA_030639705.1 Candidatus Aminicenantota bacterium | reverse complement strand
GTTCCCAATTCTGCCATCTCTGATTATTACCTTGGTGTGTGACCGAATGGTGGTACTGGGGTTGGTTATGGTGATTGCCAGATTATTAGAGTTGCCAGAAGGTATATTGGGTATTGCCTCAGTGTTGAGAGGGATTCCCGGAGTTATTGCTCTGCTGGTGGTGATTCCACCGTTGGTTAAGAGATTTTCGCTTCACAAAAAGCAAATGACATTGATGGAATAGCAAAGAATTCATTGAGGATAAAGAATGAATAAAAAAGAATTTTTTAATAAAATCTCTTCTGATTGGGAGAAAGAGCACAGCACCCGGAGCGAGGGGGAGCGGACATGCCAATTTGTTCAGAACTTTGGTTTGAAACCGGGGGATAGGGTTCTTGATCTGGGATGTGGTACAGGCCGTTTAATTCCCTTTATAAAAAATAAGGTTGGCAGCCGGGGATTGGTGGTGGGACTGGATTTTTCCCAAAATATGTTGAATATCGCCCGCCAAAAATACAGCCACCGGCATTTACATTTTATCCGGGGGGATGCGCACTATACATCTTTGGGGGATCAATTGTTTTCTGTGGTGATTTGCATGGCTCTCTTTCCCCATTTAGATGACAAAAACAGTGCCTTAAAAGAATTCAAGCGAGTATTAAAACCAGGAGGCCAATTGATCATTTCTCATCAGATGAGCAGGGAAGAACTCAACCGGTTTCATCAGGAAATAAAAGGTCCGGTCACCTGTGATCTGTTACCGGATCATCAGGAAATGGTTGAACTTCTGAGGAGTGCACGATATAAAAATATATCCATATCTGACCAATCAGGCCTTTATATTGCCAGAGCATTTACATGAAAAATTCGATTATCATTCCCGAAGCAAAGGCTAAAATGGATTTTTTTTATCAACTGGATCCCCGGACCAAAGGGTTTTCTTTTTTTTTCTTTATGGCAACGGTGGTATTTACCCCCATTGCCTGTAAATGGAAGTTTTTATTTTACTTTACTATGGTGGTTGTTTTATCGGTGTTGATCCGAATACCCTTAAAGAAATTGCTGTCCCGGATAGCATTTTTACTTCCTTTGTTGATTTTTTTGGGCATGACCCTGATTTTTTGGGGTAAAGATCCTTATGCAAGGAAAATCCATATAATGGTTACTATTTTTTTAAAGTCAGGGCTCATTTTTGCTTTTTTTTCCCTGCTGGCCCTGACCACGGAATTTCATTCTCTGATAAAAGGTCTGGAGCGAATGAAAATACCGAGGACTATTATTTCAATTCTCAGTTTTTATTACCGCTACCTGTTCCTCTTTCTTCAGGATGCCCGGCGTTTTAAGTGGGCGTGGGTCTCGCGACATATCGGAGGAAAAAGAAAATTAAGAACTATATTTCAGCTTTTTCGCATCATTCCCCACTTTTTTATCAGGGTGTTTGACCGAAGCATTAAAATTTACGCCGCAATGCTTTCGAGGGGATTTGATAAAAAAATGCCTTCTCTGAATTCACTTCATTTTAGAAAGAAAGATTATATCTTTGGAGTGGGTTTTAATCTTCTGCTTCTAACCATAGTAATACTACCATGAGACAAAGAGTGATTGAAGTCCGGAATTTGAACTTCACTTATCCGGATGGAACCACGGCTTTAAAAGATATGTGTCTTGAGCTATATAATGGAGAAACAATCGGATTGATCGGCCCTAACGGAGCAGGGAAATCAACGGCTATCCTTCATTTAAACGGAGTCTTAAAAGGGGTCGGAAAAATCAAGTTGTTAGGAAAGGAAATAAACAAAAAAAATATCCGGGAAATACGGTCCAAGGTAGGCATTGTTTTTCAGGATCCCAATGACCAATTATTCATGCCAACTGTTTTTGATGATATTGCCTTTGGACCCTTGAATTTAGGATTATCAGTGGATGTGGTGAAATCCAAAACGCTTAAAGTGCTGAGTGAAATGGGACTTGACGGGGTGAAAGACAAACCCTCTCATCATCTCAGCCTGGGGGAAAAGAAATCCGTATCTCTGGCAACCGTCATGGTCATGGAGCCGGCAATATTGATTCTGGATGAACCCACCAACAGCCTGGATCCTGGCACCCGGAGAATTTTTATCCAAATGTTAAGTAATTTAAAGGTTTCTAAAATTATTGCTACCCACGATCTTGATTTGGTTTTTGAATTGTGTTCAAGAGTTGTTCTAATGGACAACGGGAGGGTGATAACTGAAGGAGAAACAAAAGAGATCCTAAGTAACAAAATTCTCCTGGAAGAGCATAACCTTGAAATCCCAGCTTCTTTACTATTAAAAGAAAATATCTTTTCTGTTAAAAAAAGCTCTATGAGAAATTTAATTTAAAATTTTTTAACCTTAACAATTTTACCTTCACTAACCATTGCTAATCCGTGTTGCCTTAAAATGACTTCCAATGCCTGATCCCAGGGAACTTGCAATAAGGTACAGGTCACTTTGCCACTCACTCCAGGATCAATGATTATATTAAACTTGTAAGTTTTGGAAAAGAAAAGTAGAATATTCTGCAGATCGGCATTTTTAAATATAAAATCTCCGATTTCACCTGAGTATTTTTTGGCTGGCTTGATAATGGTTTTTGTTCCAGGAACTTTTTCAGCAATTATTTTTAATTTACTAAATTGCCATACCTTAAGAATGTTTCCATGCGATCGGATTCGGAGATTATAATTATTTAAAAGGATTGATAAAGCCTGATCCCAGGGGATATTTAAAATTCTCAGGGTAATTTTTTCCTTTAAGTCACCATCAGCGGCGATGGTTAATCCAGATATTTTCAAGATTTTTTTTAAAGCTTGAATTAATGGAGTATTGTGAAATTGCAGGGTTATCTGTTTGCCGGTATAGGTTTTGTTTCTTAAATTTTCCATCAATTGTTCCGGGGTGATTTTTTGATTCTCCTTTCCTTGACCAGATTTACTTATCCCTGCAGGCAACACAAATGCCCAGGCAATCAGTATCACCAGGATGAATCTAAGTAAGGGAATCCTCCCCACTGATATTGATTTTTCATTTTCAATTCGCTGGAATGTATTTGCTGGAGCAACAATCGTCCCCCAGAAGTATTTAAAAAACCTTTTCATTTTTTTGTTGAATTGCAATTGATTTCGCCATTCTTATACTTCCCTGAAAGCCAAACCGTTTACAATAGCTTTTATCGGTAACAAATTTTTCCTCTATAAAACCTAAACGTTTATAAAACCGGCGTGCTCCTTCACTTTCAATTTCTACATCTAATACTATCCTTTTCGATCCCTTTGCCCTTGCCAGGCTTTCAGTAAAATCCATCATCTGCCCACCAATTTCTTGTCAACGCTTCTCAGGTAATACTGCAACTTGGTTCAGGTGGATTAGTAAAGGATGATTTGCTTGATTTTATCATATTGACATATTGTGGACAGGATGTGCATTCCAGATACCACCCGGGCGAATATGGTGTATTGATGATTGAGATGGGGAGTGGCCAGATGAGTGATAAAATATTGACTCCCTCCGGTATCTTTACCGGTGAGTGCCATTCCCACCATGCCCGGTTGGTTGTATTTGATAGGATTGTATTCACAACGAATGGTGTACCCCGGGCCACCGGAACCGGTTCCGGTGGGATCCCCATCCTGGGCCACGAATGCCGGGACCACCCGGTGAAAAATCAGGTGGTTAAAATACTGTCTATTGACCAGTTTGATAAAATTAAAACAGGTCAAGGGTGCTTCCTGAAGAAAAAATTGACATTTTACAATGCCCTTTTCGGTTATTATGTTAAAGCCCTGGTAGGCATGAATTTCTTTTAATAGTGCAGCATAGAATATCAGAGGGCGTTTGACCGGCTTGGGTTTGATATATCCGAAATCCTGTAATTCAGAATGGAAGCACCCCTTTGCTTTGGCTGTTTCAATGATTTTATCTTTCTGAACGCCCTCTTTTTGGAAGAGCAGATACTGCAGGGCAAAAGAGGAATTTTGATTTTGAAATAATGTGATGGCATAGGATATGGCATTTTTCTTTCCCATTTGATTCTCAACAAACATTACCCTGGCCTTATCGGATAGCGTAGAAGACAGAATCATATTTTTTTCACTCCTGTCCAGATAAGGCGCAGCCACTTCACTGAACAATCCGTTTCGATCGAAGATTCTTTTAATCAAGATTCTGTGTCTCAATCGCGGTGCCAGAATATCCGCTTCCATTACATTCAATTGATCCACTTGAATAACAGAAGGATTCCCGTTTTTTTTGAGATAAACCTCCATTGCGGCAGCCCGTACCAGCGGATGAGTATCTGTGAGCAATTCTTTTGATGATTCAACTGAGTCGGCGGCTTTCACGGCAGCAATTCGAACCTGCCAGGCGGGATCCTTGAGAAATTCCTTTGGCTGATCACAGACCAGGCAGCCGTAATATTGATTATGAAGGTTCATGTTCCTGATATCTCCGGATTGAACGAGACCTTTTGTCCGTGATCTATAGATTGAATAGATAGTTGCCTCAGGAACCTGTTGGTAAAATGTTTTTAATATCTCCCGGGTGAGATAATCTTTTGATCTCCACAGGTTTCGGGCAACAGTTTTTCGGAAACGTTTCAGGGGGAGTACAAACTCAAACGCTTCTTTGGTATTTAAAAAAAGCATGGTTTCCACAACAGTTTCGCTGAGTGGAAAATTTATTAGAATTTTAAATACTCTGTCTTTAGGGAATTTATTTTCAGGATAGCGGGCCGCTATCGCCAGTGCATCGGTAATGCATTGCCAACGGAAATGTTTCCCTGACAGGGCTTCCCAGGTTTTAAAGGAGGGAATTCGGCCGGAAGCATGGCATATGCTGATAATAATATTCTTCTTGTTTTTCTTACCAATTTTGGCTAATTCCAGTAGTTGTTTTTCATCACGGTTATCCTCGGCCTTTAATATTCTGGTCATCATGAACCGATCTGCATCGCCAGTTAGTGAGTTGATATCCGGATTGGCCGGGATCACAATACTGAACAGGATTAATCCCGGAATAAACAGTTTTATTTTTTTAGGCTTCATGGATTTTTCCCTTTAAATGAAGGGCAATAAGTTTTTGTTTACCTTTTTATTGCCTTATTCCTTTTCTTTGATAATCACTTTAATTTTATCTTTGAGTATATTTTGGAACTCTACTGCATCTTGAGTTTTACCTTCATACAAACCATAATGTATGGGAATTGCAATCTTGGCTTTGACATCGATGGCTGCTTCAGCAGCTTCTTTTACACTATTCATAGTATAAGTTTGTCCCAGGGGAAGTAAAGCAATATCACAACTGAAATTCTTCATTTCGGGGATTCTTTCGGTATCACCGGCATGATATATTCTGATACCATCAATGGTCAGGATATATCCCACCCATTGGTTTTCTTTGGGATGGAAATTGGTTTTTATGATATTGTATGCTGGAACTGCCTCAATCAGGATACCTCTCACTTGCTTTTTAAACCCCGGCTCTGAAATGATGGTTTTTTCTCTGGGGATATTTTTTATTTTAGCCAAGCAATCTTCGGGAGCTATTATAATGGTATTTGGACTGGAAATTTTCGAAATATCTTCGGGAGAGAGATGATCGCTGTGACTGTGGGTGATCAGGATAATATCTGCTGAGTCTTTTTCATGGATATGAAAGGGATCAATATAGATGATTTGATCGAAGGCAGCTATTTTAATGGCTGCCTGGCCGAGCCAGTGAATTTTGTCTACCATTTCCATGATATTGTTCTCCTTAGAATGGATTGTGGACGAAAAATAAATCAGCATAAACCACATAGTCAATATGGTATAAAAAGATATTTTTTTCAATGTTTATCTCCTTAACCGTTAAAAAATCCAGTGGTGGCCCTGGATATCGAGATTGGTCAGTCCGGATTTTTTTGCCCAGTTAACCACCTCTTTATATTCTTTACGGTTTATTCGCCTGGAAATCTTGGGGTATTTATGGGCTTCATGAGCCGGGCGGTATTGGGACATGAGGTTCAGGTAGGTCTCTCTGGGAAGATTCTTGGCGATCCATGAGATGACCTCCTTGCTTCCGCTCACGCGATTTGGCAACACCAGGTGTCGGATCATCAATCCCCGGGCCACCAACCCATTGGCTGCAGGTTTTGCCAAGCCCACCTGTCGGTGCATTTCCAGTAATGCATTCTGGGTAACCTCGGGATAGGAAAAGGCCCCGGCCGAATATTTTCCGGCCATTTCACTGTTAGAATATTTGAAATCCGGAAGGTAAATGTCAACAATTCCATCAAGTAGTTTAAGGATTTCAAGCCGCTCCCAACCGCTGGTGTTATAAACCAGCGGAAGCCTCAAGCCTTCAGCGGCAGCTTTGTCCACTGCCAGAATAATGTGTGGAGAGTAATGGGTGGGGGTTACCAGATTGATGTTATGGCAGCCTTTGCTTTGGAGTTTTAGCATCATTTCCGCAAGATTTTTTATGGTCGCTGGGGATTCTATACCCTCATGATTGATCCGCCAGTTGATGCAGAACACACAGCGAAGACCGCAGTTAGTAAAAAAAATGGTTCCGGAACCACCTTTTCCAACAAGGGGTTTCTCCTCTCCAAAATGAGGGTTAAAGGCAGAAACTTCCAGTTGAGAAGTTGAATGACAGAATCCTTCATCTCCTTTGAGCCGGTTAGCACCACATTCCCGGGGACAGAGCTTGCAGTCACTCATGATTTCCCAGAGGGTTTCACCCCTTTTTTTGAGTTCACCACTTTGATGAAGTTTAAGATAAACCGGCTCAAATTGAGGGTGGGAAGATTTTCCTTTTGAAGTCTGACAGACTGTAAGAGATGCCAAACCGGATATTGTTAATATCCCTCCTGTTTTGATAAATGATCTTCTTTTCATTTCTTTCTCCAATAAAGAATTAATATAATCCTTTCTTTTTGTCAAATTATTATTAATAATATAACGTACTGGGTTATTAAGCCGATTTGAAATATTAATACCCGAATGAAGAAATTTTATTTACCAGATCCCGGGAATCAGGCGATGGCGCACTTTTTTTGTATATTCAAGATATCCGGGTAATTCTTGTCTTAGCACCAGGTCTTCGAGAACGGTACGGATGAGAAACAGTATGCCAATCAATCCTGCGGGAATCAGTGCCCACAGGGAACCCATAATCAATGCTAAACTGAGGATCATAAAAATCACTCCCGTATAACCCGGATGTCTGACAAACCGGTAGGGACCAGTGGTTATCACCTGGTGATATCGCTCTTTTTGAATCCGAACTTTCGATGAAAAGAAGTTATTGACTCGCAGGGCCCACAAAGCAAATGCCGAAGAAAGTACAAGTATCAGACCGGACAGAATATAGATACCCATTGGAAATTTTGGCGACCATCTAAATCGGCCAGAGTCCAGTATGGCAATGATTAGTAAGCCATAAAGAAAAATCTGGTATAACACTATGATAAAATTATCCCATTTCTTGACCCCCGGACCCGGATTCCTCCTTTCTTTAACCAGATCTTTTCTTTTCCTGAGAGAAAAAACGCTGACAATAAGAATGATAAAGCAGATGGCCAGCAATACCCATCCCTGCACATAATCCAACCGTCCGGCAAGAAAAAATAGCCCGACACCGAATAAAATAATACTGAAAATACTGCCAAGAATGAGTTTAACGAATTTTTTTGAATCAATGGCCTGGGGTGTTTTTTTCTGAGGTGGAAAGCTGTTCATTTTATGTATCCTTCGGGTGTTGTTTATTTGTCGAGGTGGATTTTCAGGTGACGGTTCTGCCATCCCAACCTCTCGTACACTGAAAATATTTTTTGATCCTGCATGTCATCTCTGCAGATTGTCACCTTTCTTTCTCGGGCAGAGTGTTGATCATTTTATTGGGCCTGATTTCTTTGATAGACGATTTTGCCCCCGACAATGGTGTAGTCGACCTTGGCCTTCATGATCTCTTGCGGGGGGATGGTAGTCAGATCTTTGTTAAAAATGACCACATCGGCCAGCATACTTTTTTTGATTGAGCCTTTACGGTTTTCCATAAATTCAGCATATGCAGAGCCCAAAGTGTAGAGTTCGATAGCCTTTTCCATGGATAGTTTTTGGTCAGGGAACCATCCGTCACCCGGTTCGCCTGCCCGGTTTTTTCGGGTGACAGCAGCATAGAGACCTTCCAGGGGATCGATGGGTTCAACATACCAGTCGGTTCCAAAAGCAATATGTGCTCCCGCATCCAGTAATCTTTTCCAGGCATATGCTCCCCGGCATCTTTCATGCCCGATTCGTTTTTCTGCAAACCGTTTGTCCGTAATACAGTGAGTGGGCTGCATGGAAGCAATGACTCCTAATTTGGCGAATCGAGGAATATCCTGGTCGGTTAAAACCTGGGCATGTTCGCTGCGGTGCCGACTGTCACGCTTTCCGTTCAGCTGTTGTGCTTTTTCAAAGGCGTTGAGAATCCAATGATTGGCCTTGGTTCCGATAGCATGGATGCCAATCTGGAATTTCATTTTATCAGCAGTAATCACCTTTTTTTCCAGTTCTTCATAGGTCATTTGCGGTAAACCGCTGGTTGAAGGGTCATCCTGAAAGGGCTTGAACATGAGGGCAGTACCAGAACCCAGGGTGCCATCAATGAAAGCTTTCAGATAGCCAAAGCGTATCCAGTTATTTTTTTGGGGGTATTTCTCTCGAAGCTGGTTGTATTTATTCAATTGAACAGAATCATCAGTCAGCCACATGTTAAAGGTTACCCGGGCGGTTAATTTATTCTGGTCTTTAAATGATTGAAATAATTCTGCATAGTCGTTTAATTGCTGGATACTGGTTACACCTGACCTCCGGGCTGCATCCAGTGCCAGCTCAAGAGCTCTGGCATCCTTTCTCCGTTGTTCATCCGGAGATAATTGTCTGAATTTGGATGTGTCGATGAGGTTCTGGGCTTTTTCCTTCAGTATTCCGGTGGGTTCGCCCGTATTTGGATTTCTGACAATGGTTCCCCCGGGAGGATCCGGGGTCTTTCTGGTGATTCCGGATAATTCCAATACCCTGGAATTCACCCAGATTGAGTGACCATCTGTTCTGGATAAAATAACTGGATTATTGGGTGCCACTTCATCCAGAATGTCTTTTGTGGGCCATTGTTTATCGGGAAACAGTTCATGGTCCCATCCGCCACCTCTTATTATTTCTCCTGGTTGTGATTCAGAAATCCTGTTTTTTACCATTTTCTGGATCACCTTGATATCAGTGATATATCGAAATTCGAGATTCATTAATGAGTAACCACCGCTTAAAAAATGAATGTGGGCGTCATTGAATCCGGGGACCATCAGACGCCCTTTGGCATTAATCACGCTGGTTTCCCCTTTTTTAATGTATTTTTTTATGGCTTGATTGCTGGTAACAGCAATAATTATTTCTCCTTTAATGGCCACTGCTTCTGCCCTGGGTGTTTCCTTATCAATGGTGATGATTTTGGCATTGTAAATAACCATATCTGCAAAGGTTATTTTTTCCTCTGCCCCGAAGGCTGAGATGAAGACTAAAAAAAATAAGGCATAAAGACTCAAGAACGTGAATTTTTGACCATAGCATTTTGATAATTTTGGATTCATCATGTCTCCTTAAGCTAATATTTTTTAGGATTGCTGAATAAATTTTTTAAAAAATGTTTCCGGAATGCGAGATGGCTTGTTTCGTTCATTTAAAAATACATGAAATGTTTCCGCTGATAGTATCAGAGCATTGGTATCTCTGTTATATATATTATAGGCCAGGGTAAAGCTGGTGACGCTGTGGTCTGTTATCCAGCCCTCGATTTTCAACCGGTCTCCTGTCTTTGCCGGGTTCTTGAATTCCATTGTGGCTCTTCTGACCACGGGGAATTTTTGCCATTCAAAAAAATCATTAAAACTCAATCCCCTTTCAATCATAAAGTCATTTCTGGCTTTTTCCAAATAATTCATATAAACGGCATTATTTACATGACCCCAGGAATCCAGTTCATAACTCATGACGATATGACTGCTTTTAAATATCTTATCGGCCGGCATTTTTTTAAATATCTCTATCATTTGGTATATGCCGGCAAGGATCAGACAGAAATGTCATTTTTCAAATTATTCTTGTTTCAATGGTTTAATCTTCAAGCATGTGTTTTTCTTTGTTTTCTTCGATTTTTTCAAGATTATTTATGTTTTCATCCACAAGCTTTTGAAGGTCATCATAAAACCTCATTTCCTCATCCTCGGAGATCTCTTTATCTTCCTGAAGCAACTTTGCCATTTCCCGGTATTCTCTGCGTATTAAGCGGGAAGATGTTTTTCTTTCTTCAGTGTACTTTTGCAGGGTTTTGATAATTTCGGATCGTCTTTCTTCATCCAGGGGGGGCACCGGGAGTCGGATGAGTTTTCCGTCGGAAACAGGGTTGATATCGATGTTTGAGTTTCTGATTGCTTTTTCTATATCACCAATTATATTGGTATCCCAGGGCTGGATCACGATTAAATTGGCCTCAGGCACTGAAAGGGTTGCTAATTGATTAATCGGAGTGGGTGTCCCGTAGTATTCTACTCTGATATTGTCCAAAATGCTGACAGAAGCCCTACCGGTTCTGAATTTTGAGATTTCTATTTTAAATTCCCCTTCTATTTCGTTTAATTTTGATTTGACCTCATCCAGTAATTCTTTTAACATGTGTGCTCCCTACTAATTAACCAAGGTGCCGATCTCTTTGTTGGTGATGGCTTTTAAAATATTTCCTTTTTTAGTAATATTGAATATTTTTAATTGCAAGTTATTCTCTTTACACATGGTGATGGCAGTACTGTCAATGACTTTTAATTCTTTTGATAAAATGTCAGCATAGGATATTTTATCAAATTTGACCGCATCTTTAATTTTTTTGGGATCTCCTGAAAAAACACCTTCAACCATGGTTGCTTTCAACAAAATATCTGCTTTTATCTCGATGGCCCGTAAGGCAGCAGCTGTATCGGTTGAAAAAAAGGGGCTTCCGGTACCGCCGGTAAATATGATGATTCTTCCTTTTTCAAGATGGCGAATGGCCCGGCGTCGGATAAAGGGTTCTGCCACCTCAGTAATTTCGAGTGCTGAAACCAGGCGAGTGGCTAGACCCTTTTTTTCAAAAACATCTTGTAATGCAATTCCGTTAATTATAGTTGCCAGCATACCCATGTAATCGGCAGAAGCTCTATCAATATCCAGGTCTTTCTGGCGATTTCCCCTGAAAAAATTTCCGCCTCCGGTGACGATAGCGATCTCTACCCCAAGATCATGACACTGTTTGATTTCATCCGCAATATCGTTGATGACGGGGTTGGATATTCCGAAAATTTGTTCCCCTTTCAACGCCTCGCCGCTGAGCTTTAACAGAATGCGTTTGGGATTGGGGGCGACCTCATCCATCTTAGTTTTCTTCACCCAGTTGGTATCGTACGAATCGTTTTACGACGATGTTCTCTCCTATTTTATGGATTTTTTCTGTGATCAGATCTTCGATAGTTTTCTTTTCTTCTTTAAAGAAGGTTTGATTTAAAAGACAAACTTCATTATAGAATTTTTTTAATTTTCCTTCGATAATCTTTTCAATTATATTATCAGGTTTTCCGCTATTTTTTATTTGTGAGCGATAGATATCCTTTTCTTTTTCAATGACTTCTGCCGAGATATCATCTTTGGAAATGTATTTTGGGGTCATGGCAGCGATTTGCATGGATATATCCTTTAATAGTGCCTGAAAATCTTCATTTCTGGCCACGAAATCGGTTTCACATCCCAATTCAACCAGAACTCCGATTTTTCCATTGGTATGGATATAAGAACCGATTAATCCCTGCTTGGTGATACGGGAAGATTTTGCTTTTGCCTTTTCAAATCCTTTTTTTCTCAAAATTTCGGCTGCTTTTTTATAATTATTGTTGGCTTCGTCAATGGCTTTTTTGCATTCAAGGATTCCTATACCAGTTTCCTCTCTTAACTTTTTTACCAAAGACATATCTACGGCCATTTTAATTCTCCTTTTCTTCTTCTGGCTTATCCTCAATTTTTTCTTTATTTTCTTCTTCTGCTGGGATTTTTTCCTTTGTTTCTTCGATTAATTCTTTTTCGTCCCTCTTCTCTTCTTCACTCACTTCTTCCACACCTTGCTGATCTATTGAATCGGTTACTCTTTTGTCTATACCTTCCTTTACGGCTTCGCCGAATTTGGATACAAAAAGACGTATTGACCGGATGGCATCATCGTTCCCGGGAATTGGATAATCAATTTCTTCTGGATCTGCATTGGTGTCAACCACAGCTACAATTGGTATGTTGAGTTTTTTTGCTTCATACACGGCAATGCTTTCAAAGGTGGAGTCGATAATGATTACAACTCCGGGAAGTTCATTTAAGTTTCGCACTCCCCATAGATTTTTATAGAGTTTTTTATAGACTTTCTCCAGTTTTGATTGTTCCTTTTTGGGTTTTACCTCCCAGCGGCCATCCTTTTTCATCTCATCCAAATCAATGAGTTTTTCAATGCTTTTTTTGATCATTGAGAAATTGGTTAACAATCCACCCAGCCATCTTTTATGGACATAATGTATTCCCTCTGTCTCTTCACATATGTCTTCGATGATGTTCTGTGCCTGTTTTTTTGTACCGACGACAAGTGCATCCTTTCCAGAAGCCACTGCTTCGGTGATAAAACTGAGCGCTTCTTTAAACAATTCGATAGCGGTTTGAAGATTTATGATGTAGATGCCATTTTTCTTTCCATAGATGTAGGGTTTCATTTTCGGATTCCATCTTCTTACTTGATGGCCAAAATGAACTCCCGCTTCCAACATTTCTCTCATATTCACATTAACCATATACGACACCTACCTTTTGTGGTATTGAGATGCTTTTCTCGCTTTCAACAAACCATATTTTTTTCTTTCCTTTTCCCGGGGGTCTCTGGTTAACAGTCCGGCCTTTTTTAATACCGGGCGAAGTTCAGAGTTGTACTCCAGTAAAGCCCTGGCAATACCCAATTTTATGGCACTGGCCTGAGCAGAGAGTCCTCCACCTTTAACGGAAATATATATATCAAAATTGTCAACTGTATTGGTTACTGTTAATGGCTTGTTTATGGTAAGTTTGTGATTTTTTAAGGGGAAATATGATTCAAAGTCCCGAATCCTTTTTACTACCATTAATTTCAAATTCCCCTTACCAGGTCTCAAATATACGCGGGCAACACTGGTTTTTCTTCTTCCTGTTCCATAATACTGAACAATACTCAAAATGTCCTCCTCATTATTAGATCTTCAGGGTTTCAGGCTTCTGAGCTGTATGTTTGTGCTCTGAACCTGGATAGACCTTTAATTTTTTTAATATTTTTTGGTTCAGTTTATTTTTGGGGAGCATTCCTTTAACCGCATGCATTATGATTCTTTCTGGATGTGTGGTTAACATTTTTTCGTATGAGATCTTTTTTAAACCCCCCATATATCCAGAATGCCGGTGATAAATTTTCTGTTTTTCCTTTGATCCGCTTAATTTTATTTTTTTGGCATTGATGACAATTATAAAATCGCCATTGTCAAAAAAAGGGGTATAGACCGGTTTATTTTTACCTCTCAATATTTCGGCGACTTTAGTTGCCAATCGGCCCAATACCATATTATCGGCATCAATTAACCACCATTTTTTTTCAATCGAATCTATTTGTGGTATAAGAGTCTTATTCGATCTGTCAAGTTTCATGTTTACCTCGTTGAAGAATGTAAATGTACAATATTTTTGGTGATTTGTCAAGGAAGTTGTCTCGAAATGTCTCAAAAAGTAAAATGGTAGTAAGATAATAAAAAAATTTGGTTAAGTCGAATTTTCTAGGTTGAATCAGGATTAATTTTGTTTTAAAATTTAGATTCAGGTTATTTGTAATGGTATTGATTTTACATAGTAGAAGGCATTACCATCTATTGTCTAAGGAGTTGTTGTGAATATTTTAAGAAAAGAGGTTGTTGGGGTTGATGAAAAACTCCCGATCCTGGGTGGGAGTGAGATTACCTATGTGAATTTTGATAATGCAGCTTCAACTCCCCCATTGAAGAGAGTGCTTAATAAAATAAATGTCTTTATGAAGTTTTATTCATCCATTCATCGAGGAACAGGTTTTAAATCCAGGTTGTCTTCACATTATTATGAAAAGTCGCGAGAAAAAGCTGGTGAGTTTGTTGATTACGACCAGGATGCACATACGGTGATTTTTGGTAAAAATGCCACTGAGGCCATTAACAAGCTTTCATATAGATTGAAAATGCCTAAAGATGCAGTCATTATTTTGTCTCAAATGGAGCATCATTCCAATGACCTCCCATGGCGGGATAAAGCAAAGGTAGTTCATGCACCGGTTAACCGTATTGATGGAACATTGAAAATTAAAGAGCTAAAAAAATTAATTGATTCTTATAAGGGAAAATTATTTATGGTATCCATAACTGGAGCTTCCAATGTGACCGGGATTTTGAATC
>DAOWKX010000243.1 GCA_030639705.1 Candidatus Aminicenantota bacterium | reverse complement strand
GATCAAAAATAAGAAAAATCATTTTTTTCCTGTACAAAACCGCTTGTGAAGTAGATGATGGCTTCAGTGTAGCTGGTCTAGACTCGAGGTATGCCCGCTTCAAGAAGGTGAATTCCTGTATTTCTCTGTTATTAACAAAGATTTTTATATCTGATTTTTCCAAATCAGTGATGGAATTTCCCTTTTGATCAACTGCAAATAAAGGTAGAATCCACCAGTCCACTTCTACCTTTTCAGTTATTTTTTCCTGTGAGAAGACTGGAAAAATAATAAAAATAAGTGAAATTAAATAAATAATCTGTTTCATTTTATACCCTTGAATAACACATTATATTTTAAAATTACTTTCCTATTTAGACTTCGTACCCAAATATTTGTAACTTTCTATTCATTTAAATTTAAAGTAAACTTTCATATGACTTTTGACACTTAAAAAGATACATTGTGACAGATATAAAATTTTTTCTTTATTTTTATTTGGTTTTGATGATAATTTAGCTGAATCAGTTCTCATTTTTTCAATATGATACATACAAAGAATGGTTGGGACAAAGATGTAGACGGTTTGGATTTGTAAATGCCGATGCCAATTTCCGAGCTAAATTTTGTTTTCGAATCCAATTGTTCCCGGACTTCAACCGGGATCCGTTGGGGATTGGTCATCGAAAAGGCATAGATAACCTGGCTTTTCGTCATCCGAAGCCCTGTTTTTTTTCGCCGTGAGGATTTCAATATTCGGATTGCCTGTTTAGAGTAATTTTGATTAATTTTCAAGACAGGCTGGTTGTTTTTAACTCTCAACTGATTTAACTTTTTCAGAAGGATTCTGGATAGTTCGGCTGTTGAGAAACGGGAGTAGTAATCACCAAATAATAGAGCATTTACCGCATAGGTGCCGTTCGGATAGTTCCGGGTTCTGCCTGAAGCCACTCCAATTGAGATGGCATCAAGGCTTATTTTAGTGATTTCTTCTTTCAGTTTTTCTTTGATAAATTCCAGATCCGGATATACCATACTGAAGCTTAAAACACTTCCCCACTTTTTGACAGGTTTTGATATTTGGTTTCCCTTCAGGTTTTGTTTTGAGAGATGTCTTACCCAGTTTTTGGACTGGGTATGAAAGACAAAACGGGTATTGAAATTTTTCACAAACCATAATTCCAGGTCCTCCTTCAGATGAAACTCTGCTTCTCCATCTGTTGAGGGATCAAATAACTGGGTAAAGGTCTGGGTGACGTAATATTTATCTCCTTTAAAGGATATATATATCCCGCAATGGGTGAAATAAGGATTTAAGATATTGGAGCGGTGAGAGGGACTGTGCATGATCTCATCATGGATGACCGAAGCAACAGGAATATCACTGAGCACGAGGTTTTCGCCGCATCTTACAAAAAAGAGCCTGGCATCTCTCAATCGTTTTCCAAGGCTTCCGCTGCCGGGCAGGAAATGGCTGAGCTGGCCGGAGGAGGCCATTATTATACTCTGTTGCCGGGCGATTTGATTTAATGGTTTAAAAAAGTAGATTGGGATTAATCCAATTTTCTTTCGTTCGCGGTTTATAAAACTGATCAATTTTTTTTCAATCCGCAGGAATTGTTGGTCATTAACCTTTCTTTCGGGGTCCATGGTCAATAAAGGACCGACGAAAATTGAGAATAACAGGATTGGGAATAATAGTGGTCGACAAGTATTTTTTCTAAAACGCATTATCCTTTCTGTTGGTCATTATTATACCATTTTAAGTCACTTTCTCCGAGGTTATCGATTAATTTAAATCCTGCTGGGGCAGGGTGATGGGAAAAGTCTCTTGAAGTTGTACCTGATGTTTGATCTCGCTGGAATGATTGGTCATCAAATCATAGGCGGTTATGGTCAGGGTGAAGATATTGCTTTTATAAAAAGGCATTTGAATGGATACAAGGGTTTGATCCCGGGTTGCCCTCAGGGTATTTTCGGTATGGAATACAGTCTGGTTATGGGGGCTGGCTACATCAACCTGAACTTTTATAAGGCCATAGCCTTTTTTTTTATTGATTTCATAGGATTCCAATAAAAAAGAAATTCTGTTTTTAAATATCATGATATTGTCAACTTTTACTTTCTTGCGGGTCCTATTTGATAAAATTGATGAAATTTCGTCAGCGCTATAAGTTTGTTTATAACAGAGTTTCTCAAAATAATCCGGAGCCAGAATCTGAATATTTTTCTCTTCAATTTTATTATTTATGTTAAAGACGATCTCGTGAAAGTGGTCTTTATGGGTTTTTATTTTTTCAAGGCTGGTTCTGGCTGATTTTACTGCTAAAAGAATCCCGCCACTTTCCCGGCATATTTTTTGAAGATTCTCTTTTATGTCCGATTGGTTACTCTCAGGTTCGTTAATTAGTAGTACATTAAATATAATATTGTTCTCAACCATCAGGTTGCGAACCGACTCGAAGGGAAATAGATTTGAAGCCTTTATTTCGTTTTGATAATTAATAATGGTTTTTAAAAGGGGCAGGTAACGGTATTGTCTCAGGGACTGTATCAACCGGGTGAGTTTTTTGAGGAAATAAAAAAACCTGTTTTGTTGAAAATGGAAAAACCACCGGTCTTCTTTCAGGTTGGGCAGAAGGTTTTCAATCGCTTTGGTTCTGGATAGATTGGTGAATAAAAAATCTTTTTTATAATGTGAGAATTCAAAAGAGAAATTTTTTATAAAAAGATCGAGTGCTGACTGCTGACTGTTTATACCCGGATTATTTCTTAAGTTCCAGTGCAATTTTTTTACTTCATCTTCTATTCTTTTTTCCATAGCTTGCATAATCTGAAAATAGGGCTGGTAATCTGATTTGATGATTTGCTCAATTTGGCTCAACAAGGCGACCTTATTGCCGGAAACTTTCAGGTAATGTACCTTTTTGGGAGATATTACATGGAGGGTATCCTTGGTTTTCAGAATCTCGGTCACAAAATAAGAAACCGTGTTGATTATATGTTTATCAATATTCTTAAGCTGGAAAGACATAAAAAAATGCCGGCCGATTTCTGATTTGTCTGACAGGGACCTTTCTCTTTTTAAGATTTCAACAATTTCAACCGGTTTTTCATTTATAAGGAGTTTAATATGTTCCTTTTTAATATTAAATGATTGATTGGACTTTTCCTGGATGATGCGAACGGGTAGCCTGAATTGAAGGAGATTGCTTTTTGTTAAAAGAGGGGAGCATATCAAAAAAAAGGCTGATATGATTGTGACTTCTTTTTTTATCATGATTTAGCTAATTTGTTTTTATTAGAGCAATCCGAAACCCGAGGGTATCGCTTCCCTTGGTGGGATCGCCTCCTGCTCGACTGGTGGTGCGCATCATCCAGGCATGGGAATCCCATCCGCCTCCCCGGGTGACTTTATAGCTGCCGAAAAAAGGTCCCCTGGGATTTCTGGGCGGTGCATGCTGGTAATAGTGACCGTCATACCAGTCATAAACAAATTCCCACACGTTGCCAGCCATCCCCATCACGCCATATGGAGATGCACCTTCCGGGTATTTGTTAACCGGGGAGGTATATACATGTCCGTCATCAGACTCTCTGTCCATCCATTTCAGATTGCCACGGTGTTCTGCTTGGGAGCTCGGGACATTGACGCTTTCATATTGATACAGCAGGTTAATATCAGCAAAGTTGGCTCTTTTTCCGTCCGGTTTTTCTTCTCCCCAGGGGTAGGTGTTCGCCTGGGTTCCCCGGGCAGCTTTTTCCCATTCTGACTCGCTGGGCAGTCTGAAATGAAGCCCGGATTTCAAAGACATCCACTGACAGTATTTCTGGGCATCATACCAGGATACATTGATTACCGGACGTTTTTTTCTACCCCTCCCGAAGTCCTCGGGTTTTTTTCGATTAGTGGCTTCACAAAAAGCATCGAACTGGGCAAAAGTGGTTTCATATTTAGAAATCCAGTACCCGTCAATATAGACTTTATGCAAGGGTGATTCATCCTGTGCACCCTGTTCCCACGGGACTCCCATCTGAAATTCTCCCGGGGGGATGTATATCATAACCGTGTTATGGTCGAATAGAGCTTCGAGGTACCCGAATTGGTTTCGGTAAAAGCTTGTGGATTCTGTCAATGTTTTTAAAAAATGGATATCGTTAATTGGAGGTCTCTTGATATTTAATTTCATTAATTTCTGTTGAAAGAATTTCTTTTTGTCTTTAAACGAAAATTGTCTGCTGTAGCGAATAATCAGATCCCTAATTTTATCGGATTCTGATTTTTCATAGTTTTTAATGAAATTGGATACAAAATTAATATGATTGGCTGATACATTGCCTATATTTCTTAATTTTTTTAACAGCCTAGGCCACCTGGTTTTATTTTCTTTTTTTTCCAGTAACGAGGCATCAATTTTGATGGCCAAGGCCTCCAGTAATTTTTGGTTACGGGTTGTACGGGTTTCCCATGGTTCTCTTTCTATCAACCTCTCGAATAATCTTGGATATTTTTGTGGAATGGTGAATAATTCGCTTAAGGCCATTATAGTTTGTTCGAAAAAATCATTGTGTTTCTCAACTTGAACGGCAATTTTTTCAAGCATCTTATGAATTTTTCTGGGATTGGATCTTGATTTTTCAACCGAATCGTAAAGATGCCCACTGTTGTTGATTAATTCTTTTTTAATGTGTTTACCGGCTTTTCCAAGAATTGTCTCAAGACCTTGGTCGATTTTGGTAATATTTTTTAATTCATTTTGAGATGTGTTAGCTTTGAGATCGGTGTGGTGTGAAGGAGTGAGTTTTTTTTTGGTTGATGGAATAGTAAGAATTCGATTTTTGTGCTTTCTGGTCTCATCTTCTTTAAGATTATTTAATTTTTGTTGTGTGTTGAATGGGGTAGATTTTAGTGGAGACAGAATCTTAACCCCTACTCGGTTGGATCGAATCATCATGTGTTTCCAGTTTTTTCCAAATTTATGCAGTTGGGGAAATTTTAATTCGTAGTAACCGGTCAGGATTCGTGTGATCTTCTCAACAATTTTTTTCTGATTCCCGGTGATAGTAATGGCCCTACTTTTTTCAGCCAGATGATATAAAAAATTTGACCTTTTATTTAAATCTGGTATTAGTGCTGGATGTTCAGTGGGAATGATGAAAAATATAATTGCCCCGGTTTTTTTTAGATTAGCGCTGGTTTCTGCAATAAAAGTATCCCAGTTTTTTTCAGGAGCCTTGAGCTGTTCTGATGTTTTTCTTATGTCCTGTGCAAATATAAAAATGAATTTCACTGCCTTTGATTTTTGGATACGGCCTGAAAGATCTCCGAGGCATTTGCTAAATGCTTTCACTTTTTTTGTGAAAGCCATCTGATTCATTCCATAGGGCGATATAATTTCTTCTTCGATATCTTTATGGCATTGTTTTTCATCATAAACAGGGCTATTCATGAAAATCAGGCGGTTGAGGGAATTTATTGACTGGATGACGAAGCCAAAATTATCATTGATTAGTGGGACCATCTGATGGGATATCTTTTTTAGTTCATTTATTCCCCTATTATTGTCGAAAATGGTATCAAATAATAGATAGACAGTCCTGGTTTTATTCTCACTTGGGATCATCGTTTGTTCAGGAAGAGATTTTTGTATTCCTTTAAGGTAATCTCTTTTAAAAAGTAAAAATTCGCGAGTGTTTCTTTGATTGATGAATAACTCAATTTCCGATTTTTGCAAATCAATAACTGCATTTCCCTTCTGATTGATGACAAAGAAGGGAACAATATTCCATGGAGATTCAATGGTTTCCATTGATATGTCCTGGGATAATATCACTGAGGTAAAGGCAACACATGCCATCCAGGTAATTGTTTTTTTTATCATTGTAAATTCCTATTTTCCTTTTTAAGCTCTACAAATGAAATGATGTGATTATTGTCTTCCAGTGTTTTTTTCATCAATAGTAAATGAAAGCGTTACGGTGAATAGAATTGATTGTCTTTTCCCGCCTATCATATATGGTTCAAACCGCCATTTTTTCATGGCTGTTTCTGCTGCTTCTGCTAAAATCGGATTTCCCTTAAAGATTTTGGTATGAGAAATATAACCGTTTTTATCAATGAAAGCCATCATAATCACCATGCCCTGGATATTTTTTTTCAATGCTTCAGCCGGGTATACCGGTGCGACTTTTTTAAGCAGGCGTAGCCGGGGTGAGTCAATTGAGAAATGAACCGTTCCCAGTACCGGTTGTTGAGATCGCTTTTC
>DAOWKX010000053.1 GCA_030639705.1 Candidatus Aminicenantota bacterium | reverse complement strand
TAAAAAAACGATACGGCCACGGGCCCTGGTAATTTCGCGGGATAAAAATCCAGCAAACTCGGTAGAACTCATCTGCCTGCCCCTTTCATCCAGGCCAATGACAAAATCATCACGGTTTAGATGTTTTTGAATCTTTTCTGCCTCTTTTTCTTTAACCAGGCGTTCATCCGTTAAGCCGATATCTTTCAGCTGGGTGAGGGTAAATTTAAAAAAACCATTAATCCGCTTGACGAATTTTTGCTCAACCGGCTTTAATTCCTTAAATTTAAGGCCTCCGATACATATCAGTTCAATGGTCTTCATATTTCTTCAATTTATTATAGAGGGATTTTCTTGATATTTTTAATATGTCTGCCACCTTTACTTTGCTGCGGTATTTCTTTAGTAAATAAAAAATATATTCACGCTCCAGTTGCAGGAGTGACAGATCCGAATCCTTCATGGTATCCAGCAAATCCATTGCCTTCAGGTGCAGATCATAAATATCCTCGTCCACCAGTTCTGACCGGGAGATGGAAACATTATTAATAAAACTTTCAATTTCTCTGATGTTACCACCCCATCGATAGGTTTTAAGCCTTTTTATCCCTTTCCGGCTGATTGCCACTTTTAAACCCGCTTTTTTTGCAAAGTGCAGCACCAGAGGTAGAATGTCCTTCTTTCTTTCTCTTAAGGGCGGAATATGTATTTTATAGGCTGAAATACGGTAAAAGAGGTCCTGACGAAATTCACCACTCCTGACTTTGTCTTCGATATTGCTGTCTGCTGAAAATATAAATCGCGCATCAATTGTCTGTTCCTGGTTGGATCCCAGGGGAAAATACTTTTTTCGTTCAATGATACGGAGCAGACGGGACTGTAAATTAATACTTAACAAATCAATCTGATTTAAAAATAAAATCCCGTCCCGGGCATGCTTCCATTTACCCTCATAGTCACGGTTTGCACCGGTAAAAGCCCCTTGCTTATACCCAAACCATTCACTCTCCAGGAGAGTCTCGGGAACATCACCGCAGTTTAAATTCAGAAGCTTATCAGCGCCGCTAATCTGGTACAGGTGATAGACCCAGAAATCCTTACCCACACCGGTTTCACCATAAATCAGGACATTGGTATTCAAATGGGCGATCTTCTCTATTTTTTCCTTGACTTCCAGGGACTTTTGGTCCTTTAAATGCCTAATCCCGGTAAAAATGATATCTTTTTCCATCCATCCATAATTTTTCCAGAGCATATTTCTCTCTATTTTCCGGAGAGAAAACATGTACCACAAAATCAATATAATCAAGAAGAATCCAATCCGTACTGGTATTGCCTTCGACACTGAAGGCTTTCAACCGATATTCTTTTCTAAGCTTTCCCTGCACTTCATCGGAAATGGCTTTATTCTGTCTAACGGAATTCCCGTGGCAAATAATCATGAAATCGGTAATATCACTTACACCCTTTAGTTTTATCACCACAATTTTTTCACCTTTTTTATCCAGCATAATCGAAACGACCCGTTTGATTATGGGCGGTATTCTTCTTTTTTTCAACTCCTCTGAAATGTATTCATACTCACTAAAATCCATATAAATTGTTCTCCTTCATAAATTTCAATACCTCCTTCGGTACTAATTTTCCCACCGATTCGCAAACTTGAATCTTTTCTCTGATCAGTGTAGAGGAAAGCTGCAATTTATCCGACTCATATGAATAAAAATGTATACAGGGTAATGCAGGACTGGAATTCTGATCATAACAGAAGCTCACATTCTCCTCTTTCAATAATGTTTCCAATTTCTCTTTATGCCCCCCCTTTCTTAAGATAACGATAAAAAACACCGAGGACAGAAGCTTTCTGTAATTTTTCCAGGTTTTAATTTTCAAAAAACCCTCGCTCCCGGACAGGAAGTAAAAATTCTGTCCCGAATACTGGGATTTTAATATATTGATGGTCCTGTAGGTCCATGAGGGATTGGAACGCTTCATTTCAACATCACAGGGAACGAGATTTGGAAAAGAGGTCAGGGCTCTTTTCAACATTTCCCATCGAACCGGAGCAGGGGGAAGATCAACCGTATTTTTATGGGGCGGATTTGCAGATATAATATATAGTATTTTATTCAGGTTGAACGCATTCAAGACCCGCTGCCCCAGTTCAATATGGCCATGATGAACAGGATTAAACGTCCCTCCCAGTAATCCAATCTTATTTTTCATAATAATAGGTAAATAACTTTTGTTTAAAAACTTGCAGGTTAAGTCCCTTTAAAGCAGAGATCTCAATATAGTCAATATGATTATCCTGACAGTATTTCTTCAAATGATCCGCACCGTCTCTGGGCCTTTCCTCCAGAAGATCTATCTTGTTACCGACTACGAAGAAATGCTTGTATGCCAAGCTGGATTTGTAGGATTTTAACTCATTTCTGAGGATATCAAATGTTTTCCGGGGCGGATTGGATGAATGTTCTGTAATATCAATTAAAAAAATCAAAACATCGTTCCTTTCAATATGCCTCAAGAAATCAAGCCCCATCCCATCACCACGATGAGCGCCTTCAATAATTCCCGGGATATCTGCAATAACCAGACTATCATAGTCATTGTAAACCACTCCCAGGTGGGGTGTCAATGTTGTAAAGGGATAAGAGGCTATTTTTGGTTTGGCTGAACTCACCTTTGAAATTAATGTGGACTTACCTGCATTTGGCAATCCCACTATCCCGGCAAAGGCAATTAATTTCAACTCCAGAACCACTTTAATCGTCTCGCCCCTGTCTCCGGTCTCGGATATTCTGGGAGCCTGTCGGACAGAAGATTTAAAATGTGAATTCCCCCATCCTCCCCGGCCACCGCGCACAATATCAAATTCCAAATCTTCCTTATCAAAATCATAAATTATTTTTTCATCCGGAAAGGTTTTTACAACCGTACCGGCGGGAACAAAGAGGATTTCATCCTTACCCCTTCTTCCGGTTTTATTACTGCTGCTTCCGTTTTTACCCCTTTGTGATTTTATAATATTTCTAAATTTGAAATCAATCAGAGAATTTTTACTATTCTGACTGATTAAGATGATATTTCCTCCCCGGCCACCATTCCCTCCATCCGGACCACCCTTGGGCACAAATTTTTCCCTGCGGAAACTCATACAGCCATTGCCTCCGTCTCCGGCAATAAAAGTGACTACCGCTCTATCAATAAACATGAAAAAATAAAAAAATCCAAAAATATAATGGTTGGAAATTTTTCCACTGAAAATGATTCATGCCTTATATTCCTGAATTATGAATGGAATGGATATTCAAACCGGAGGCAAAACAAAAACTAATTGGGCTCAACCTCTACGAATCGTTTGTTTCTCCGAGCTAAGAATTTCACATGTCCTGATACCAGGGCAAACAGGGTATTATCTTTACCCATGCCGACATTTTTACCAGGGAAGAATTTGGTGCCTCTCTGCCTCACAATAATGGAGCCAGCGTTGATTTTTTCTCCACCATACTTTTTTACTCCCAGTCTTTTGGAACGACTATCCCTTCCATTTCGGGCACTCCCGGCTGATTTTTTATGTGCCATTATTTCTTCTCCTTCTCATTCTTGGTGGTTCTCTTGGGTTTGGCAGAGGCGGTTTTACTGGATCTGGGAGACACGGTTTTCTTGGGTGGTGAAACTGATTTCTGTTGTTCCACTTTAACTGCTTCTGTTTTTTTGTCTTTGGAAATGGTATCGACTTTTGCGGTCTTGGTTACCTTTTTTATTTCTATTTTTTCTATCTTTAAACGGTGAAGAATCTGTCTGTGGCCACGGGTTCGTTTGTATCCTTTTTTGGATTTTTTCTTAAAAACAATGATTTTAGGGGCTTTAAATCCTTCGAGAATCTTGGCTTCGATTCTGGCATCTTTAACATAGGGTTGACCCAAATATAACTCTTTATCATTAATCAGAAGAACTTCACTGAAACTGACATTATTCTCTTTAGAGATGTTTTTTTCATCAATATGCTCGACTTCTATGATATCGCCCTCTTCAACTTTGTATTGTTTACCACCAGTCTCAAGAATCGCATACATTTTTTTACTCCAAGTGAATGACCGTTATTTTATAACACAAAACAGGAATGAAGTCAATAATATTAAGATGATTATTTGGAAAGGATAAAGAGTTTACCGGAGATAAAATCAGTAATCCATATTCGCCCTTTTTCATCCTTCTCAATCTGGTTCAGGTCAAACAATGCATCTCCGAACTGCCCCCGTACATAAAAGGCTGTATTGTTGGTGTCAACGCTGGTCTCTCCATAAGGATAACCATACTCATGAATCAGGGAAAATGCCTTCTTTTTTACTGAAAATGAATGGATCAAAAACACTTCGCTACTGTGGGAAGTAACAATGAGTTCATTGCCATTGTCAAACAGGTTATCCGGTTTTCCCAAACCCGGGATATCATATTTTTTTTGCTCTTTTCCAAAAATCTGCAAGGTTTTCTCATCATGATTGATAACAAACACATCACCTCCCTTAAAAATCAATTTCAACGGTTTCTCTCCGGTCTTTATCCTTTTTATTGAGAAATCAGATTTATTAATAATGGTGACGGTGTTCGCATCAAAATTGGTCACACCGATCTGCTGCTCATCAAAATCCAGGTCAACCGGAGTTTTTCCCACCGGATATCGTAATAAAACCTCTCTGGAGTCTAAATCCAGGATCTGTAATATTCCGGAATCACTATCCGTTTCCCCCACCCTGACAATATATAGCCAATGGGTATAGGGATCATACTCGAAAATCCGTTGGGTGGTTTCCCGGATTACCCAGTCATTCAATTCCCAGCGCATATCTCCCAGATTCGGGCTTCTGACCGCATCAGGAAGGGTAATGATAAATTGTTTTTCTCTACCCCAGTTATTCTGCAAGGCATACAGTACCCCGTTTTTATCCACAACCATTCGCTGGGCAAGCCTGGGGATTCTGCGATCATAAAATTCAAATCCTCGGGGATCAATTCCCAGTATACCGTTACGGGCTCCCCAGATATACACAACCGGCCAGTAGGATTGATGAGGACCATAGGAAAGGGTGATATGGCCACCAGGTGAGGAAATTACCTGGCCGGGATATGAACAGGGAAGTGTCCGGGTTGTGAAAGATCCATCCGGTTTCACTTCTGCAAACCGGTCTTCCGAATTAAACACCAGGACGGTCTGCCTGTTCTTAAGGGGAATTAAATCCACAGGTGCCCATCCGGTATAGATCTTTTCAACATCATAAGAAACAGTATCCAGGCTGGTGAGTGCAGCGCCAAAAGACCCATTTACTGCTGTGGCTCCGATGGGAATGTATAATTTATTGTTTGCCTGATTAAAAGCCATGCTGAACATATGGGGAAGAATGCCCAGGTTGGGTATTCTTTTTACCAATTTTTTCTGTTCAAGATCAATCACATTGATCTCACCGTAAGCCCAGCTGGAAACATAAAGAATGTTATTCTTTGTATCAATGGCAGATGCATCATTCCCGTATGCTGGAATTTTAATTTCACTAATATTCCCTTTATTTTTAAAGGACACGACATGAACCGAAGGATGATTGTCATAGGGAATAATCACCTCATCTGCCAAAGCATTATAATTCACACCAACCGCCTCTGTAAATTTGGGAAGATCGATCACCGTCTCTTTTCTCCTGCCAACATCTATCTTAACCGCCTCAATCACCTCTCTCTTACTATTTTCAATCACACAATACATACTGCTGTTTTTTCGATTAAATCCGGCAAAATGCCAGCGGGATCCATTCTCTATTTGAAGCCTTCTTTTGTTCAAAAGCCTTCCGGAAGATGAAAAAATATAACAGATACCACTCATCCCATCAACGGCAATCACACGATCGTTTTGTTTATCCCAGACCACTTTTCGAATGGGTGGCGGAGGCGTTTGATTCAGGTTCTGGATGGATTCCTTTTTATCCACCCAGCGGATGGTTCTGCTTTTCCGAGATTTCAAATCAACCATGGCCAGAAAGACACTGGCTCTGCCTACCAGATATGCATTTGAATTTTTTTCATTAATGGCCACCATTTCATATTGATCTCCGGTATCTATATTAAAGGCCTTCTTTTTTTCAGGAAAAACAACATGAAGCATGTGGTTTCCCACAACATATATGTTTCCGGAGGTTGTATCAATCTGTAATGCTTCATCTTTAAGGTACTGGGGAATCCGGCTTTTTATGGGAACATTAAAAACCGAATGATCTCTACCATCGATAATGGATAAACTCGATGTATAGGTGTTTACCAGTATAATGCGGTTTCGAATCGGATCCGCCTTTACCAGTAATGGACCGGCTGCATTGACCTTCAGATTTAAAGAACGTAAAAAATCCACCCTGGTTACATCATAACCGGCAAGCAGCGGCAATGCCATAAAAAGTGATATTATTATTCCGGGTAATTTATAGCTCATATCACCTCCCGTATCTATATAAATATCATAACCCCATCTCCAATTCAATCGCTTTACATTAAGGATGATTATTTTATAAAACTGAAGCCTATATTGTCCATCATGCTGATTTTATGACATTTCTACCGTGCAAAGAAAGATTAATCCTCTGATTATTTGATTGGAACCTGGGTTTTAAGATATATTCCAAAGTTGAGGAGTTCTTTTTTAAAGGATTTCGGATCCAGGAATCTCGACGCAAACTTAACAGATAGAAAGGTATTCTGGAAATTCATTATTCGGCGATGTAATACCCGGTAAAGAAAATCGTCCTCCCGAGAAAAATCATATCCTTTCAAAAGGGCAACAAACTGGGATTTCCCGGGCATATAAAAAATAGTCTGAATCTGGAGATTTTTTGCAGCATCCTCACTGGCTATTTTAAGTTCTGTCAACTCAATATCACCGGAATCCGCCCTGCGCAATTCCTCTAACCAAATGTTGCTTCCATGATTTTGAAAATCCGGAAAAAGCAAATAACTTTGTTTGAGAAACACAAAGGTCTTCAGCATAAGGTTGGCATAGGTACCATGATCATCGGGACTCAAATGGTCTTCTTCTATCCAGCTGATCCTGTATTTTTGATTTTCCACTGAAAAACTCAAAAAATCATTGCTCCGGGTGATGAATTTTTTTGGAGATAAATCACAAATATCCCCTATTCGTTCACAGAAAAATCCTGTGCTATCACTCTGAGGAAATATATTCAACCTCTCCACCAGGCTATAAAAATAAAACAAAACCGGAAAACACTGAAAATTTGTTACAACTTCATTATCAATAATATGGTAGGGGCGGCAATTCACAATTTTTTTAAATATTATATCCGGGAGTTCCAACACCTCTTGAAGGATATTCTCATCTTTAAGCTTAAGCATGAAAAGGGCAATATAAATATTAAATTTCAACCGTTTATTGATACCCCGGTACGAATCCATCCGAAACAGATCTGACAGATCATAAAAACCAATCCGGTTAGCCTTCTCAAGAAACTCAAAGAACTGATTGAAAACTTCCTCTCCGGTCTGATCATGGTTTTTTTCTGCTAATATCAACTTGAGATTCTCAACCGGATAATTCTGAAAAGGAAGCGGTGAATCCAGGAAAAAACCAAAACTCCGATCGAGCTCTTCCTCTAATCTTTGATTTAGACTCCCGAAATAATCATCACCCTTCTGATGGGAATCCAATACCGGAGCGGATTCATGTTTTAATTGAGACTGTTTTTCATCCTTTTTCTTTAAAGGGATGAACGTGTAGACCAAAAAAGCGATAAACACGATCCCCATTGTTACTAACAGAAAAGTATCCCTTCTCTCTTTATTTTTTAACATCTTATGATCTTTATAAATTATAATATATTATAATAAAAACCTCAAAAAATTGCGAGATACAGTCCTGATTTGACAATCTGAAGGTATTCAGCTATGGTTTATTAAATGAAACTATCGGTTGTCATCATCACCCTGAATGAAGAGGATCGGCTTCGGGATGCCCTGGAAAGCTGCCGTGAAGTTGCCGATGAAATCGTGGTAGTGGATTCCTTCTCAACTGACAGGACCCTGGAAATTGCCTCCCAATATCGGTGTCAAATATTTAAGAAAAAATTCACGGACTATGGATCTCAAAAGAATTTTGCCCTGGATAAAGCACAACATGAATGGATATTAAACCTGGATGCAGATGAACGGATTTCAGATCTATTAAATGAAGAGATTAAAAAACTGAAACAACAAACCGATATCACGGCTGATGGCTTTCTCATTAACCGGAAAACCCATTACCTGGGACGATGGATCAAACACTCCGGCTGGTATCCGGACCGGAAATTACGCCTGTTTAAGAAAGATAAGAGCCGATGGCAAGGAAGGGTACACGAACGATTGGAACTGAAGGGAAAAATCCGGCGTCTGGATGGGGATATCCTCCATTTCACCTATCGAGATATGAATGATCATATCAAACGCATCAACCGGTATTCCGCAATGCAGGCCCAGGATATCGTCAAAAGAAAAACCAAACAACTCTACTTGAGGGCCATTGTGCTACCCCCGGTTACTTTTCTGAGATTTTTTCTATGGAAAACGGGTATTCTGGACGGCTTTCCCGGATTCATTATCGCTCTCATCTCCTCCTGGGGAACCGCACTGAAATACCTGAAAGCCATCGAAATAAAAAAACAAAAAAAATAAACAAAAGGGGTCAATACAAACAGGATTGCAGACCTTGGAAATTACGTTTGGTTAATTTCTACTTTTATTAAAAACCAGTCGATCGGCCAGTTTGACTGCTTCTATCATGCTGGTGGGATCGGCAATATTTTTCCCGGCAATATCGAACGCAGTTCCGTGATCCGGAGACGTCCGTATAAATGGTAATCCCAGGGTAAGGTTAACCCCGGAACGCATGTGCAG
>DAOWKX010000057.1 GCA_030639705.1 Candidatus Aminicenantota bacterium | reverse complement strand
ATCAGACACAAGTCCTTCCAATTAAAAATGGAATCTGACGAAACCATTTAAAAGATGTCTTATTAAAAAAACATGTTTAAATTATATATATATTTCTCACTATTTTCAAGCCAACCGACTTTGTAAATAACCTGAAAAGATTTCAGATAAAAAAAAGCCCACTCCCTTTAATCCAACAGAGAGTGGGCTTTGCTAAATAAAGTCAGAATAAACCAGTCAGGTTAGATGAGTTAATTTTCTCCTCGGCTGGGATGCATCCGATCTCTTTTACTGAATCGTCTCAATCTCATTTCTTTTTTCATTGTTTCTATCTTTTTTATCTGTTCGGCATTTAATACATCTTTCACATCCAGCATGAAATTGATTCTTTTGATGAATTGGTCTGTTTTCATTTCTCCGATTTTTCTTACCATTTTTTGGGCGACGGACCTGTTGACCGTCTCCTTCTTAAATAATGAACCCAGTTTGAGCTCCAAAACTTTGATATCAGATGATCGTTTTATTGTTGCTTCATAATGCACCAACCGCATCTTTTCGATTTTTTCGACCTGAGAATCCATTAAACCGATATCATCTTTATGTCTCAGCAACATTTCAACTGGAAAAAGATTCTTTTCCGCTAAACGGATTCCATATTTCATGGTCCGGTAAGGCGCTCCGTTTCTGGCAACAAGTTCGATGCTTAAAAACCCGAGCATTAAAAAAATCATCCCGAAACTGATCACTTTTTTAAACATTTGGTCCTCCTTTATCCCTGTAATGAATAGCCGGCTTGATTCATAAACAGGGAACATTCAATTTGGTTTTCTAAATCCCAAATCTTTAAACAAATCACATGCAGTTTTCTTGCGAAAAAAATAACCGAGAATAACAGCCTGTGTGATTACAACTTCGATTTTAATGTCAGGTAAATCTGGATGGCATTAATTGATGCCGGTGTAATGCCTGAAACCTGAAAAGCATCTTTTAAATTTAATGGTTTGTGCTGAGTTAATTTTTGTCTGACCTCAGTGGATAATCCGTCAATCTCAAAATAATTGATGTCTTCAGGGATTTTTATTTTCTCCAAATGATTCATTTTTTCTATATATGTTTGCTGAATTTTGATATATCCCTCATATTTAACTGTTGCTTCAATATAGGAAACATCTGTGAGGGTTTTATTTTTTATGAGCTCAGATCCTGATAATTCTTCAATTTGTTTAAATGATATTTCAGGCATCTTCAGTAAGTGATAAAGAGTCTGATCTTTATTACGATATTTTACTTTTTTTGATTTTAGAATCTGAATTGTCTTCAACCGCTTTTCCAACTTTTTCATTTCTCTGGAAAACGATTTTTTTTCCATTAAGCCAAACTTAAAAGCATACTTACCCAGACGCTCAAAGGCATTATCCTCTCTCAGCTGTAACCTGTATTCAGCCCTGGAGGTGAAAAGCCGATAGGGTTCATCAACTCCCCGGCTAACAATATCATCAACAAGCACACCAATATAAGCTTCATTTCGACCCAATATAAAGGATTGGTTACCTTTTAATTTTAAAACAGCATTCACCCCGGCCATTAATCCCTGGGCAGCCGCTTCCTCATATCCGGAAGTTCCATTAACCTGGCCGGCAAAATAAAGATTTTCTACTTTCTTACTCTCCAGTGTATGAGTTAGCTGGGTAGGAAGAATGGAATCATATTCAATGGCATAGGCGGGTCTCATCATAAGGGATTTATCCAAACCTGGGATGGCCTTTAAAATTTTCTCCTGTACTTCTACCGGCAGACTGGATGAAAGTCCGTTTACATAAATCTCTTTGGTATTGATTCCCTCCGGTTCCAGGTAAAAATGATGTTCATCCCGGCTGGAAAATTTTACAATTTTATCCTCAATGGAGGGACAATACCTGGGTCCGATGCCAACAATCTTCCCTGAATACAATGGCGACAATCGAAGATTATCATGGATGATTTTTTTCACCTGTTTTCCGGTATGTCCCAGGTAACAGATAATTTTATTCTTTGGTTTAAATCTGGTAAAAATAGAGAAAGGACAGGGCGGTTCATCTCCTGGCTGCGGGCTAAACCGACTCCAATCAATGGAATCAGCGTGAAGCCTCATCGGAGTACCGGTTTTTAATCTGATGATTTCAAATCCCATTTTTTTCAGTTGATCAGCCAGATGAACAGACGCCGGTTCATTTGACCGACCGGCATCATAGACCCTGTCGCCAATATAAATTTTTCCATTCAAAAAAGTACCGGCGGTGATTATAACTGCATCCGCAGCTAATGAGTTTCCTTCCAGAAGACTAACCCCTCTTACTTTTCCTTTCCGGGTAATAATACCGGATACAATTGATTGGTAAATACCTAGGTTTTCGGTTTTTTCTAGGACATCTTTCATATAATTTCGATACATCACTTTGTCATTTTGAGTTCGCGTGGCCCGGACCGCAGGTCCCTTGCTTCTGTTGAGAATTTTAAAGTGAATACCCGTACGATCAGCCGCCCGGGGCATTATACCACCTAATACATCGATCTCCTTCACCAAATGGCCCTTGGCAATCCCTCCGATTGAGGGATTACAGGACATTTGGGCAATGGTCTCCAGATGAATGGTGATTAAAATTGTCTCTGCCCCCATTTTCGCAGCCGCAAATGCTGCCTCAATCCCAGCGTGCCCAGCTCCAACAACAATAATTTTCATTTTCCCACACAAAACTGGGCAAAAATACCTTCGAGTACCTCCTGAGTGGAAACCTCTCCGGTTAATTGCCCTATAATGTCAAAGGCATGGCGGATTTCTTCAGCAATAATCTCAGCATTGTGATAGACCGCATTTGATTTCACTCTTTTGGTTATCACCAATTCTTTTAAATGGTTCAATCTCTGTTCCAATTCTTGGAAAAGTCGCTTCTGCCTTTGATTGAATGAAAACAAAAATTGCTTATCCTGGAGGGATTGGGCCAATCGTTTAAAGAATGAAAAAATCACATCTATATTCTGATTTTTCTTTGCCGATATTGCAAAAATATCCTCTCCTTTAAAAGAAGATTTGATGGAATCCAGTACAACCGGGTCCACGATATCAATCTTATTGGCAACTATGATCTTATTTTTGTTTTTAATATGTTCATATATCTCAAAATCACTTTTATCAAGCGTTTCAGAAGCATCAAGCATAAAAATAACCGCCTCGCTGGTTTTTACTTTTTCATACCCCCTCATAATACCCTGGCGTTCCACCTCATCTGTTGCTCCGGTATGAATCCCGGCAATATCAAAGATGTCAAACGGGAAACCATCAACATATACTTTTTCTTTAATAAAATCTCTGGTTGTCCCGGGAGTGGTTGAAATAATTGCACGATCTTCCATCAATATGGTATTGAACAAAGAAGATTTGCCAACATTGACCTTTCCCATAATCACCACTTCAATGCCTCTGTTTAAGGTTTCATTGAGTGTGGCATGAGATAGAATGTGTTCGAGAATTCGACATGTTTCATCCAATTTTTCACTTAAGCTAATTTTTCTCAGATATTGATCCTCTTCAAATTCAATAACCGTCTCAATTCGAATACCCAGTTCAAGGATGTTTTCTCTAAGTTTCCTTATCAACCCGGAGAGTCTACCATCAATACCATCAAACTGGATAGAGGCAAAATACCTTGAATTGGCATTGATAAGCTGATTAACAGACTCGGCCTGAATTAAATCGATCTTGCCATTTTTAAAAGCCCGATAGGTGAATTCTCCTGGTAAGGCACTCCTGGCATTGTTCCTGAAAATTAATTTCAGGACTTCCTCAATAATAAAAGGATTTGAATGAATGGAAATTTCAGCAAGATCTTCACCGGTGTAGGAATTGAAACCCTTATAAAACACCACGATGCATTCATCAATCCGCTCAGCCTTTTCAACAATGAAACTGTGGTAGGCCCGACGCGGAACAACCGGTTCTGGTAATTTCTCAATAATCTTTGATAAAATTGTAATGGTGTTTTTCCCTGAGATTCGAACAATTCCGATACCTCCCCTCCCGGGCGGCGTGGAAAGAGCAGCGATGGTATCATCGTCCATTACTTTCTTTTTATCGTAATGACCTTAAGAAAACGATCTCCTTCACTTAATGACTCTAAATCAGAATATTTATTGATGGTCATATGAATAATTCTTCTTTCAAAGGGATTCAATTCTTTAAGATTTAATGACTTACCATTTTTCCTGACTTCTTTGGCATAATGATGAGCGAGATTGCTCAACTCTTTTTCTCTATTTTTTCTGAAATTTTCACACTCGCAAAATATTTTTTTGCCAACCGAATCCGAAAACAACCTGTTTAACAAATATTGGATGGCATTCAAGAGGTTTCCATTTTGATAAAGCAATAGTTTGTAATCTTTACCTTTAAAATCTACTTTCAGAAATCCCTTTTTTTCAATGGTTTCAAAATCAAGCTCAACTTGCATCCCATCAATTATTTTTTTTAAAAATGTTTTTAACTCTTCCTCTTCGCTGCCATCATATAACCAGGCAGTAATACAAATTTCCCGCTGCCTGTGACCAAAATATTTTGTTTTTTCAGTCACAATTTCATAGCGGATTTTTTCTTCATCAATATTAAATTCTTGCGCTGCTTTTAATATGGCATCCTTAAGAGAAATTGAACTGAATTCCTTTTTATTCATTTATTTCACCTTCCCGCCTTTCTTTCTTTTCTCGGACTTTCGCTGTCTTTCTTCTTCTTTTTTCTTGGAGTAAATTCTTTTGTTTATGAAATGTTGCTGTCCCATTTGAAGAAGATTTGAAATAAACCAATAAAGGGTAAGACCACTGGGTAAATTCATCACAAAAAACACAATAACTACCGGCATGATATACATCATTTTTTTCTGGGCACCCTCGGTGCCGCTGCTGGGTGACATTTTCTGAATGATAATCTGGGTAATACCCATCAGGATGGGAAGAATATAATACGGATCCTTTAGGGAAAGGTCAGTGATCCATAACATCCAGGGTTCATGACGTACATTTATGGAAACCGCCAATAATCTAAAAAATCCCCACAAAATGGGCAATTGTAAAAGCATTGGCAGGCAACCCCCCGCAGGATTCACTTTCTCCTGTTTATACAGCGCCATCATTTCAGCATTCATGGCTTTTCTTTGTTCTGGATCTTTTTGATTCTTATATTTCTTTTTTAATGCTTTTACTTTGGGTTGAAGGGTTTGCATTTTGGCCATGGACACACTTGATGTATAAGTCAGCGGGAAGAGCAGGATTTTTAAAAATAGAGTGAATAGAACAATGGCCCATCCGTAATTTCCATAATCAAGCAGGTTTCGATAAATAAAGTTGATGCCCTTTAACATTATTTTGGCAACACTGCCAAACCAGCCGTATTCCACCACTTCATTGGCATTTAGAAAAATCCCGGATATTGTGGCTAAGACTTCCTCATCTTTTGGTCCCAGATAAAAAGCACTTGGATTTAAAATTATCATATAGGAATACAATTCGGCTTTTCCTTTTTCGATCTGCTCTTTAACCATATAGAATTTTATATCTGATTGCCGGGGATCGGTTTTAAAGATGGCCGCAAAATAAGTTCTTTCATAAGCTGCCCAGAAAAACGATCCGTTTAAAGGACCGAAGGCTATCTGCACATTCTGATTTCTGGTGGGAGTGGTTTTTCTCTTTACAAAATCAAGTGACTGAATACCCCGGCCATCATAGGCACCGATCTTTAAATTCTGCTGCATGACTCGGTCTTTACTGATATTGTTTCCAATATCCGGGCCAAATACCACAGGGGCCGGTATGGGCCGACCATCTTTTATAACTTCAAGTTTTAACTGAATCACATAACTGTATGGGGAGAAGATAAATTTCTTCGATACATACAGATTTCTATCCTTATCAGCATACCTAAAAACAATTTCTTGATTTCCATGCTTTGAAAGTCTTATTACAGACTGACCTTCATACAAAAATTTCTTGGTGTTAAGTTCAGAAAATATTTCATTTTCTTCAAAAGGAGAAAAGTAAAACGGATAAAGGCCGTATTTTTTTACTTTTTTAGAAATAAGATCGAGTGGATTCTTTTCATCATCCAAATATGTTTTGTTACCAAAATATCTCTTTTTTAACCTAAAAGATTTCAATCCGGCTCCCTGGTTGGTAAAGACTGCGGTAAACAATTCACTCTCCACCACAACCTCTTTCTCCTGGGCATCATGTAAATCCTCCTCAATGTTAAGAGGCTCTTGTTTTTGGACAACTTTTTTCTCTGTCTTCTTCTGTGAAAAAATATCCTGAATTCGGTTGGATTCTGATTCTTCCGCGGGCTGATCACTGGTCTTTCCCTGGGCCTGGTAGCTATCGGTTTCCCCAACAGCCTGTTGATCGGTTTGCTGGGGAGGTCGGACTGCCTGTTGCGGGGGTTTGGGCACAAACAAATATTGATAAAGCGTAATTACAATGATTGATAAAACAATGGCTATAATTAGTCTTTTTGTATCCATTTTAATTTAACCTCAAAATTCTCCGGAACCGGATCATTGCCACCCGGATGTAAAGGATGACATTTAAAAAGTCTTGTTAATCCCAACACCAATCCTTTTAACACTCCATACTTCTCAATTGCCGCACCCATATAAACAGAACAGGTGGGATAAAATCGGCAATGGGTACCCAGTAAGGGAGAAATAAATTTTTTATATGCTTTCAACATCAATAGAAAAAAATTTTTTATCATTGATAATCTATCTCAACCAGAGTATTCAAAAATAATTGTTCAATTTTTACCGCATTTTTTCGATCAAAGCTTTTTTTTACCACAATCCATAAATCATGTTTCTCTTTGACCAGATGCTGATTTAATCTGAAAAATTCTTTCATTCTTCTTTTAATATAATTTCTATGGACTGCGTTATCAATTTTTCTATTTATTGAAATGGCAAAACGGTGAAATGGAAACTCATTCTTCAAAAAGTATAAAAAAAAAATTAGTTTTTACTTTCCGGCCATGTTTTAATAAAAACCTGAACTCTTCTTCCCTTTTTATTCTCTGATAACCCGGAAGCATAAATGACATTTAAAAAATCAATATGGGATTAAACGGTCAACCGTTTCCTTTCCTTTCTTCTTCTGTTACTCAGTATAAGCCTTCCACCCTTAGTTGACATTCTTGCTCGAAAACCATGGGTTTTCTTTCGTTTCCTGTTGTTGGGTTGATATGTTCTTTTCACAACATCTCCTTAATCAACTAAAAATTTAAAATTGTATTATGATGTTTTTATTTATTAAAATCAAATTGCAATCAGCAATGCTATACTATATAAAAAAAAAGACCAATTGTCAAGATCCAATCATATCTCCTGAATAATTGGCACCTGGTTTTATTTCACTTTTAAAACAACCAGGGTGAAATCATCGTTGAACATTTTCCCCTGGCTGAAGCGTTCGGTTTCCTGATAAATTATTTCAGTCAGTTTCTGGGAAGAAAGATCACGGTTGGATCGGATCAGCTCGATCAATGCCTCCCGGCCGAACTCCTGATCATCCTGATTGGTTACCTCCACTACTCCATCTGTAAAAGCCACTAAAATATCTCCTTTCTCCAATTGTTCGGTGCCCATTTCATATTCGGCATCTTCAACAAATCCGGTCAGGAATCCCCCTTTTGAAAGATTCACTGTCTTATTTTTGGAAATAATAAACGGTTCGATATGTCCGGCATTCACATAGGAAATGGATTTATTCCGGTCATCGATGAGCAACCAGAACAGAGTGATGAGGCGATTTCCCTTGGTAAAATCATAAATCAACGAATTTGCCTTTGATATAAATTTTACCGGTTTGAAAAAATAAAGCTCATTCAAAGAATGAAAAATAGCCTGCGAAGAAGCAGCCAGTAATGATGCGGGTAATCCTTTACCTTCCACATCAGCGATAAGTACCGGGATCATCCCCTGCCTTTCTTTTAAAATGTCATAATAATCTCCTCCAACCTCATTGATGGGATTGTACACGACAGAAATCTCGAAATTCATGAGATCTGGAATGCTCTGAGGAAGCAGAGAGAGTTGAATGTCTTTGGCAATCTTAATCTCATGTTCAATTCGTTTGTTCTCTATGATTCTATTCAGTAAAACAGCATTATCAATGGCAATTAATGCGAAACGGGATATAAAAAAAGAAAACTCAATTTCCTCTTCACTCAACCGGACTTTATTAAATTTATATCCCATTCCAAGAAACAATCTGTTTTCAGGAGAATCTGACACATTAACCAGATAATGGATTTTCCGTTTTAATAATAATGTCCTTAATGGACTCAGGCTTTGGGTCAAGTTAGCAGCTTCCAGATAAAACCACTCATTTTTTATTTTTTCGACATTACTTTTAAGGTCTTCTATTTCAGAATCACTGAATTGACATCCTCTCTCCCTGAACAGGGCTTTGGAAACATCAAAAAAAAATATTTTTGAAATGGCCATCTGACCCATGAGGGTAGAGAAAAATATGCGGATGATATTATTAATATCGAATTGAGAATATAAAGAAGATGAAAATTCATAAATGGAATTAAACTGGAATTTCTTTAATTTTAATTCTTTGGTTAACCGAACTATTTTTTGGTCTTCCATTTTATCATTTCACAGTAATTGATGTTATCCACACTTTTATATTCAACAGAATCCATTATTTTTCTCATTAATTCAACTCCAAGCCCGCTCTTTCTTTTTTCTTTAATATATTTATTTATATCCACTCCTTCTTTTGAAAGCACAGGCGGAATACCCTTAAAAATAATTTTTATCTTTAATCCGTTTTCGTTGGTGAAATATTCAAGCCGAATATCTTTGTCCTTTTTCCACAGGTATGAATGTTTGATCACATTGGTTATTGCCTCATCAACCGCCAGTGCAATTTTTTGAGAATCCGAAGGGATGAATTTATTGATGGTGGCAATGTGTTTGGTCAACTCAACCACCATTTTTAATAATTCTGTCTTTGATGGTATGGTGATTGTAAGTTCTGGTTTATCAGGAAACATTTTTAAACTTATTAATGGCCACTACTTCATTCTCAACAAAGTCATATATATCCGTAAATCCCACAAGATCGAAAATCTCATATACCCGATCATTGACCGAACAGAGCTTTATATCACCTCTTTTTTCACGTATCTCATCCAGATAACCCATAATAATTCCCATTCCGGCAGAGCTGATATAGTTCAGATCCTTGCAATTCACTACGATACGAACAATATTATTTCCAAGGAGTTTGACAATTTCTTTTTCAAATCTTTCAACATTGTGAGCATCAAGATGTCCTTTCGGATAAATGACTGCAATTTGCTCATCAATTTTTGAGCGTATATAAAAATGTTTCATTCATTTCTCCTCAATTAAACTCACATCAATATCTATTTTATTATAATCAAAAGAATAATGCAACCGGCCGGGGAACAAGCCCAGAATCAAATCACTCAATGATGACAAAAGCCACTGCATATTCTCTGGTGTGAGAGACAGAAAGATTGATACTTTGGAACTGTTTCTTTTTAAAATGACCTTCGGTGATTCCCTTGATCTTAATTTCCGGTTTCCCCAGATCATCATTTTCAACCCACACCTCTTTCCAGCTCATCCCATTACGCCAGCCACTCCCCAGGGCTTTAAAAAAAGCTTCTTTAGCCGCAAAACGTGCTGCATAATGCTGGGCTTTATTCACTTTGGAATCACAATAGGAAATTTCTTCTTCGGTAAAGACTCTTTTAACAAAGCGATCATCCTTCTCAATAATTTTTTCCATGCGTCCGATATCCAGAATATCCACTCCAATTCCCTTGATCATCATCTTCCTCTTAGGATTTCTCCAAAAAAACCAATTCACTCAACACTTTTTCCTCAACAAAGAACTACTTATCTTGAAAAGAATTTTATATTATTATAATATTACTTAAACAAAGTATCAATAATATTTTAATAAACTGTCCCATAAAAAAAAAGACGGCTCCAAAACCGTCCCCAATATGTGACATTACCTGGCCGGCAAATTGGCAATAAATTTGCTGAATAAAAAATAATAAAACTGAAAACCAGTTTTGTAGAACCTAATCGGTGATACCGCGTACAAATGATATGGGATTAATAGGCCTTTGAAAAGGAAAATAGATTTGAAAAAATAATGTTTTTTGATAATATTAATTAATAATGAAAAAACAAAAATGCCTTTTCAGGAGGAGATGCTTGAAAAATTTAGCGATATTAACATGTTTAATACTGTTTATTGTTTCCTGTGCCCCCCATCGGTTTAAATCAGAATTTGACTTTGCCAACAAGCTGGCACAACAGGGATTATGGGAAGAAGCCTATTTTAGATGGAAAAAATCATTGTCCCGTGGAGACGAAACGGCTGCTATTCATAATAACCTGGCCATCTATTATGAAAGGGCTGGAAATTTACAATCAGCTGAAGCGGAATACAAAAAAGCCCTTAAACTGGACCCCGGAAACACTCAGCTATTAAGTAACTATAAAAAATTTAAACAACATATAGAGAAGAAAAAAAATGAAAACTAAATTAATTTTTTTAAGTGTCATGATATTTTTATTTTTCTCCTGCTCCCAGAAACCTCTAATAATCAAATTCCCGGTTCCCGTCCAGGGAGCTATACCCTTTAATAAATTTGACAAAATATTTATTGGCGGTTTTCATCTGGATACTCCCATAACGGATCCTGATCCGGAAACCGAACTCAGCCATTTTTTTACCACTGATTTTCAACAGGCAGTCAAAAGAAAAATCGAATATCTTCCCCTTGAAAAAGGATTAACAGACCCGATGACAACCTTAAGGGAAAAATTGAAAAACTATCCCAATTCCCTGTTGATCACCGGGAAATTCACCATTGATATTAAGACGAGAAGCATGGTAAAAGATGTTAAAAATAAAAGCGGAAAGAAAATAAAGGCTTTTGTGAAGATACAATTATGGGAAATGAAAATGAAAGTGGCTTTTATTGAAACAGATGCTTTCAATATACTGAAAGAAGATACCTTTACCGAAAAGCTCAAAGACGCCGACCCCCAGAAGGGAAAGTTTAATTTTAAATCCTTATTTGATAGTATCACCGATCGCCTGCTCCAGAAATCATTAAAAAAATTTAAAATCCAAGAAAGATATTTATTAAAAAACGGGAAATAAACATGAAAATAAAAAAGCTTATCATCTGTTTGGTTTTGCTTCTGTCAGCACAACTGATCTTTTCACAATACTATTATTATGGAAAGAATAAAGTCCGCCAGACCCGGTTCAAGTGGGAGTATATAGAGACAGAACATTTCAAAGTATATTACTACACCTCAAACACAAATTTAATAAAACAAATCGCAAAATCTGCAGAAAATGACTATGCCCGAATTTCAAAATTCGTAAATACAGAAATAAAAAAGAAAATTCCCATCATTTTTTACAACACCCACATCGACTTCGAACAAACCAATCTCTATCCGGGATTTTTACCACCGGCAGCCCAGGCATTTGCCGAACCGGTTGGCCACCGGGTAGTCCTTAACGGGGATATGTCCCGGGATGAATTATTAGGTACCCTAACTCACGAGCTGGGTCATATATTTGAATTTGGTCTTCTCTACCAGGATATTTCCCGCAGTCAGATGGCTTTTCGAACTCCCCCCTTATGGGTGATGGAAGGATTTGCCGATTTCATTACCCAGGGATGGGATAATTTTAACCTGTTAACCGTTCGGGATGCCGTCCTGAACGACCAGATCCCGCTGCTTACCAAAACCGGGCAGTTAAGGTCTGCCTACGGTACCAACCGGGCAGCCTATGATTTCGGGCACCTGATAATTGATTTTATTCATGAAAAATTTGGAGAGCGGGGAATCAGAAAATTATTTCTCTACTACCGGAAGGCATCTGTTCTTAAAACCAAGCGGGATATTTCCAAGCTGTTTTATCCCTCAACCAAAATATTCAACTTTGAATTCAAAAAATATGCCCGAAAACGATTTGAGAAATTTTTCACCAAAGAAAATCCTGAGGAATACAGTTTTATGATCGGGCCTGAATTTCCCTTTGTCTATTCCTTTTCTCACCAGGTATCCCCAAGCGGAGAATTACTGGCAGTACTAACCGCCAACCGCAAAGTCGGTGATCTTGATATCATTCTCATTTCATTGAAAGACGGAAAAACCATCAAGAATATTACCCCTGGATTTACAGCCAAATATGACAACATCAATCTCAAATTTAACCCTTCAAACGGAATATCCTTTTCCTGGGACAACGAAGGGGAACAACTGGCTTTTTTTGTCAGACAAGAATTGGATTACTATTTAATACTCATGAATGTACTCGATGGTAAAATTACAAAAAAAATTAAAATTGAGAATATCCAGGATCCCACATCTCCGGATTTTTCACCTGACAACCAGACTATCTATTTTACCGGTATTGACGACTCAAAATCCTATATTTACTCCATCAATTTGAACACCACTCAAATTGAAAAACTGACCGAGGGAATACTATTTATAAAATCATTGAATATCTCTCCCGATGGGGAAAAAATTGTCTTCTCTGCCAAAAAGGAGGATTTTTATAAATTATACCTGGGAACCGTGGAAAAGCCTGAAATTGCCATCCAACTGACCACCGGTGATTACAATGACATTACTCCTGTATTTTCCAATGATTCCCGGACCATCTATTACAGTTCTGATGAGCTGGATTCTTATAATATTTGTTCGCTTGACCTTGAAAAAAAAGTAATGGTTCGCTATACAGATGTTAAAACCGGTAACTTTTTCCCCTTTGAAATACCCGGCGATAAAAACCATTTGATTATGTCAACCTATTATAAAAATAATTTTCTGTTGTTTAAAAAAGATATTTCTGATTACCTTGAAAAAAAACAAGTTGATTTTGAAGAACTGGAAAAAATTGAGCAATCGGTGACCGAAAAAACCGATATAAACATCATAAAACAGGACAAATACAAACCCTTTAGCAAACTCTTTTTAACGGCACTGCCACCCGTTACCATTGGCTATTCCACGGATGGAAGCTTTTTGGGATCCACATCACTCCATATGACCGACCTGATGGGGGATCAAAACTTTATCCTGTACGTGGCCTCCTATTATGGATACACATCAGCTCATCTTTACTACTTCAACCTGACCCGTCGTCTCCAGTATTATACTCACCTGTATTATTATCGAGAACCATACTATTATCCATATTATGATTATACACTGGAACAACCGTATACCCAGTCTTACCTCACCCTGAGAAAGATATATGGTGCGGAGCTGGCATTATTTTACCCGTTTAGCCGGTCTTACCGTGCTGAATTTGGGTTATCACTGTATAAACAGGAAGAAAATTCAGAATTAATCCTTGGGTATGACCTCCCCTACGGGCAATTCTTCAGCGGCTATGCCACTCCGGTCGAACTGTCTCTGGTGGGAGAAACCACCCGTTTTTCATACTATGGCGCCAACATGGGTCATACCTTCAAGGTAAGTTTCAAGAAATATATTAAAATGGGTTCTTCCTTTATGGATGCCTACGCCATCAATGCCGATTTAAGGAAATATTTCCGAATCAGCACCAATACACTCCTGGCTTTGAGATTAAACGGATTTTCATCCGGAGGAGAAAATTCGATTCTGTACTGGATCGGAGGCAATAATACCATCCGGGCATCTGTCTGGAGAAGAATTGTGGGAAACACCGGCTTTTACTTCAATGCAGAATTCAGGTTCCCCTTAATCAACTATGCCAGAACTGTGATTGGCAACCTGGGCCCGATCCGGGGTGTTTTATTTTTTGATGTAGGTGGCGCCTGGTTTAATGACGATCCAGAATACCGATTTTTTGAAGAGGGTAAATTCAAATTGCAGAACGGGACCTCTTCTTTCGGAGCCGGCCTTCAGGTATTTCTCCTGGGTATCCCCATTCATTTTGAATGGATTTATAAATGGGATTTTACCGAAAAAGAATATTTCGGATTTCATTTCTGGATCGGTCTTGATTTTTAAACCAGACTTTTAGGAGAACATAATAAATCCCCCTGGCGCTTAGTCCTGCTTTTCACTTTTTATTCAACTGTGCGTATTGAAATTCCAAGCCTAATATATTAAAATCATTAGATGGGAAAAATTATCGAAGTTGAATGTCCTCTGTGTCATTCCAGTCTATGGATTGATACAAAAAAAAAAACAGTTATCCAGCATGAAAAACCAAAGAAAAAAAATTTCGAATCTTTTGATACCCTATTAATGAAGGAAAAAGAAAAAAAGCAAAAAGCCGATGAACGCTTTGTTCTGGCCAGAGAACTGGAAAAAGAGAAAAAAAAGAAGGCAGAAGATATATTTAAAAAATCTATCAAAGGACAAAAATAAATTGGCCACACCAATTCGCGGCCTAAAAAGGAGAGAAAATGGAATTTGTCGAATTAAAGAAAAAAATCGAAACTGATTTCAAACTACCTGAAAAACCAGACTTTGTAAAAGACACCGATGACCTGGTAAATCTCGGCTATATTGAATTAAATCCCACACAGAAACTTGTTTTTTCCATCTCAAACTTCAGAGGTAAAAAATATATTGATATCAGGACCTGGTTCCAAGATCAATCAGGAGCCTGGAAACCCACCAAAAAAGGAATTCATCTCAGTACGGATAAATTTCAGGAATATGAAAAATTATCCAAGATATTCTCTGATATCGTTGACATGGATTCTTAAATCCATTTTACTGGGGTGATTGTTTATCTAAAAAAGTTTCTTTTATCAGATTAACCATCTGAATATTATCAAAATGACCGGTTTTATATGCAGTCACCTTCCCCCTGATCGGTCTCCCTAAGAGATAGAAGTCTCCCATGATATCCAGTATTTTATGGCGAACCAATTCGTCATTGAATCGTAATTTGGTATTCAATACCCTTCCTTTATCAATCAAAATAAAATTATTTATTCGCCCTCCTTCGGCCAGTCCCATTTCTGACATTTTATTGATATCTTCCACAAATCCGAAGGTGCGGGCCGGTGCGATCTCTTTTTCAAAATCCTCAGAGGAACGCAAATTAAACTCAAAATTCATTTTCCCCAGTGGTTCAGGAAACTCTGCTGTATAATGGACTGAAAAAAAATCGTGAGGGTCCACACGGATAAATTTATCACCCCCCTTTACATTACCGATTATCAATGATTTGGAAATGACAATTTCAGGGATATATTCATTCTGATCAACCACACCGGCTTTCTGTATGAACTCACAGAACTTACTGGCAGAGCCATCACCGGTGGGTACTTCTTTGTTGATTTTGATGGCAATATTGGTAATTCCGAAAGCATGCAAGGTGGCCATAAAATGTTCAATGGTTTTGGCTTCTATTTCATCCTTTCGAATAGATGTTGCATAATTGGTGGATTCAATATATTCGACTCGGGCAGGCACATAGCCATTTTCTGTAATATTCTCAAACCGGATTCCTTTCCCCTCGGGTAAAGGTTTTATGGCCATTCCGGTCTTAACTCCGGAATGAAGGCCAATACCATAAAATATATTCCCGACCTTAACCGTCTTTTGTTTTCGTGAATATTGAGTATCACCAACCTCAAATTCAATCCGCCCGGTACTGTCCTTTTTTATCATTTTTTGAGCGCCTTGGTTCATGGCTTCATTCTCAGACAGAAGGTATCTGAGCTTTCTGTTTTCCTCCAATACTTTTTTGTATTGCAGACCCCTTTGCATAATAAATGTCACCTTGTCAATACTCAATGGTTTTTCAAGAAAATCATAAGCTCCTTCTTTTAACGCCCGTACTGCCGTGGTAATATTCCCGTGTCCCGAAATCATTATAGCGATCTGAACCGGATCAATCACCAGAATTCTTTTCAGGGTCTCAAGCCCGTCTATTCCGGGCAACCATATATCAATAAATGTGACATCAGGCCTTATATTTTTAAATTTCTCGATACCTTCTTCACCGGAAGTTGAAAAAAACACCTTATAACCTTCATCTTCAAACACAGAGGCCAGTGAAACCTGTATGTTCTTTTCATCATCGATAATAAGAACTTTTTTCATATTACTTTCCACCGATCTTTTCCATCATCTCTTCTTTGTTAACTGCTGCGTGGCTTTCATCTTCAAGCCTGACATCTATTTTGTTATTATCTAAATCACAAAGAATCAAATGTGACTCTTCCCACTCCTTTTTCAGCGCCGAGGCAGCAATTTTTTCTAATATTTCATTTTTCAGAGCCCTGGAAATATTTCTGGCCCCATATTCCTTGGAATAATATTTTTTTATGATAAAATCAAAAACCGATTCTCTTATCACCATCTCTTTGTCTTGTTTTTCAATATTTTTTCTAACTTCAGCCAGCTGTATTTCAATAATTTTTTTAATATCACTTTCAATCAAATGTTTAAAAACAACAATTTCATCTATTCGATTTAAAAACTCCGGAGAAAAATATCTTTTCAATGACTTAATCAGTAACGCGCGCGATACATTTCCACCTGATAAATCGCTTTGATAACCCATCGGAGATTTGGAAAACAAGGATGTTCCAATGTTTGAGGTCATGATGATGGTGGAATGCGAAAAATCAACCACATTCCCCCGCGCATCGGTTAATCGTCCGGCATCAAATACCTGCAAAAAAATGTTCAATAACTGAGGATCCGCCTTTTCGAATTCATCCAGCAAAATGACAGAAAAAGGATTCTGTCTGATTTTATCTGTTAATTGATTGGTATCATAGTAACCCACATAACCGGGGGCTGCTCCGATGAAACGGGAATAGGTAAATTTCTCCATATATTCTGACATATCAATACGAATCAGGTAATCCTCTGATCCATATAGTGCTTTTGCTAAAGCAATCGCTGTTTCGGTCTTCCCAACGCCTGTGGGCCCGATAAATATAAAAACCCCATCCGGCCTGTTGTTCTTTATATCCAGATTCAGTTTTGATGTTAAAACTCCGGAGACTATCTTTTCAATGGCATCATCCTGGCCAACAATAGCAGACATCATTTTATCTTTTAAACCGGCAAGCCAATTTTTCATGCTAACCGAAATATTGGATTCCGGCAGATTTAAAATATCCGACAGGACTTCCAGAATATCGGACTGATTTAGCTCTAATCTTTGATCTTCATTTAAACTATTTTTCAATTTTAACTTTGATATTCCACGATCGAAAAGCATAATAGCCGAATCCGGTAACTTCCTTTCCCTTATATTTCGCTTTGCACTTTCAGCAATGTCCCCAATTATTTTTTCTGACACAATAATATTCTCATTTTCCAATATATTCTTAGCCAAATTTTTCAGTATCATTCGCGTATCTTCAATCGAAAGTTCATTTACGATGATTTTCTGGAAAAAGCCAAGCAATGAATTATCCTTTTCAATTGTATTTTTATATTCTTCATAGGTAGATGTGGCAATCACCTGAATTGATTTTTCTCTTAAAAACTGTTTT
>DAOWKX010000251.1 GCA_030639705.1 Candidatus Aminicenantota bacterium | reverse complement strand
CGAAAAACCCCCATACAAACCTTAAAGATCCGGTGAGTGCCCAGATCGACTGATTCAACTCTTCCATGGTCATACTGTTCATAGCTGAGCTACATAAAACCGATCCAACCACTCCCCAGGAAATAGCCCAGATCACAGCTATCCAGAATAGGAGCAAACCAACTTTTTGTTTCTTCATTTTAAATACCTCACACATTCATAAAAATAATAAAACAAAGATCGTCTCAATTTTCCCCAATCAAAAATAAAATGTCAAATTGTCAAGCGTCACCCCTGTTTTTTTCTAAGAAATTAATAAATTAACAATCCGTCCCCGGATTTTCTATTAATCATACAATATCGATAATTCAAGAACAAAAAAACAAAAAAGAAATAAACAGGTAAAAGATGGTCTGAAATAAACTTATGATCTTTTTTTGACTGCAGTCAGTAAATTTTCCGCTGCGGCTAATACATCTTCGTTTACATCCCTTCCAGCCATTAACCGGGCAATCTCCTGAACGGTTTCCTGGTGGGATAATTCGGTGGTGTAACTATAGGTCTGATTATCTCTGACTTTTTTTTGAATTAAAAAATGTTTATCAGCAAAAGAAGCAATTTGAGGCAAATGGGAAATACAGATCACCTGATTGCCTAAAGAAATTTTTTTTAGTCTCTCTCCCACAAACTGAGCTGTTTTTCCACCGATTCCACTATCGATTTCATCAAACATATAGGTAGAAAACCCCTCATCTTCCACAATCGATTTTAACACCAGCATCAATCTGGACAATTCGCCGCCGGAAACTACTTCTTTTATTTTCCCCGGGTGCTGGCCGGGATTTGAAGAGAAGTAGAACTCAATCTTATCAGTCCCTTTTTCCGAGAAGTTTTCAAGATCCGGTTCAACCTCGGTAAAGTTCACAAAAAACGTTGCCCGCTTCATTTCAAGTTGAGACAGCTCACCTTCTACAAGACGGCTCAGTTGAAGCGCTTTTTCTTTCCTCACCTTCCTTAAGCTGACATTGATCCCTTTATATTTTTCCAATCCGGTTTTTATCTCTTTTTCTACTTCCTGAATCGAAAATTCAACATTTAAAAGCAATTCCTTCTCTTCTTTTAATTGGAGGTACTTTTTTAAGATCCCATCAAGATCCGTTTTATGCTTTGATTTCAATCGGTCAAGATTATGCAATCTCTGCTGGATATCATTCAACTCTTCTTCACTGTATTCCACCTGATTGCCAATGGTAGTCAGTAAAGCGGATAATTCCGGTAAAATATTATAAATATCAGTAATTTCTTTATCAAATTCAACCAGTTCGGCATATATTTTCTTTAAGTATTCAAGATCTTTCAATCTCTCTGAAATTCTATTATATACCGAATCTTCAGCCTGATAAAAATCCTGAATCAGCATCCGGGATTTCGAAAGGATTTCTTCCGAAGAGGAAAGTATCTTTAATCTCCGCTCTAACGTTTTATCTTCATCTTTTTCCATTTTCAGATTTTCGATTTCGGAAATTTGAAAATCAATTAATTCCAGTCTTTCATTTAGCTGTTCACTCTTGGTATTTAAATCTTCAAGTATCTTAATGGATTTTTTTAAATCATGGGTCAATTCAGACAACTCATCCAAGAGTTGAAAATTCTTAGCAAACCGGTCCAGATAAATCTTGTGGTTGGCAGTATGCAATAGAAATATATGCTCATTCTGACCATAAATATTCAGCAAATCTTCAGCCTTTTCTTTCAATTGATTGAAGGGAACCATATCTCCGTTAATGAATGAAAAAGACTTATTTTTTTTTAATTCTCTACGTAATACAAACTCATCATTCCCGGCAGAAAACAATGCTTCCACTATGAGTTTATCTGCACCACTTCGAATTGCATTTGATGAAATTCTTTTATTCAAGAACAGAGAAATCGCATCAATTAAAATCGATTTCCCCGCTCCGGTTTCCCCGGTAAATATATTCAAATGAGGAGAAAAATCAATTTCAACTTTTTCAACCACAGCAAAGTTTTCTACCCTGAGACGTGATAACATTAATTCAACGGAAAAGGTCCTAGTAGCGTATTTAAATTAATCCTACCATAACCCATATAAACATCAACTCCAGGATAAACAAAATCATTCACATCATCAGCCGTATATTTAATTAAATTCATGATCTGAGAATTGGTTAAATCTGATTTGTAGGAAATCAGTAATGCAGCAGCACCGGCTACATGAGGCGCTGCAAATGAAGTACCGCTGCCCCAGCCGTATAACTGGAGATTCCCCGGCTCAGAGGGTGAAAATATCGCACCGAAAACATCAACTCCCGGTGCTACGACATCCACTTCCTGACCGTAGTTTGACCAGTCGGCTATCTCATCATAAGCATCACTTGCTCCCACTGCAATACAATAAGAATCATATCTTGCGGGATAGAGTACCTGTGATGCATCATTTCCGGTTGCAGCAACCAGGACACATCCCCTATCATATGCATACCGGCAGGCATCACGAAGAATAAAACTGTCGGATTCTCCGCCAAAGCTCAAATTGAGAATCTTAACCTCACGATCTGCTGCAAACCGAATACCAGAAGCAATGGTCAAATAATCACCTAAACCCTGTGAATCAAAAACTTTCACCGGCATAATCTTGCAATTCCAGCTTACCCCAGCCACACCGGTTGAATTATTGGTGTCTGCCGCAGCTATAGATGCCACAAAAGTCCCATGGCCATTATCATCATAGGCATCCACACTATCATCAATAAAATTATATCCCGGGACCATTTTATTGATTAAATCCTCATGATCGACTGCCACGCCGGTATCCAGAATAGCAATAACCACATCTTCATTTCCAATTGACCAATCCCAGCCATCCAGAGCTTTGATATCACTGCCCCGATTACCCATTTTATTCTGAGTGGGATAATAGACCTGACCATAATTGTATAAAGCATATTGAAATTGGAAAAAAGTATCATTCGGACGATCAACGGTAATGGAAGCAATGTAATTCAGAGATACATCTGAAATCAACGGATCTGCTTTCAAATTCTTTATCAAATTTTCCGTATCACAATCGTTAAACGTTTCAACGATGAAGTAATCCGTTATATGATGACGGCGTACTGCTTTAATATCAAATCCATATTGGTGAAGTAAAAGTCGAGGAATCAATTTTTTTCCACTATACTCCTGAATAACCTTTAAAATAATCTGATTGGGAATAGAACACTCCCTCTTCAGACTTTGAATCGGTATTCCATTATGATAACGATTTGGAGTGGACCTGGAGAAAGGCATACTAAAAATAAATAAAAAACTCAAGATAATGAATACACTCTTTTTCTGCATGAAATTCTCCTAGAATTGATAAAAAATGCCAATAGTAATCGACAATTGGGAAAACAGATTTACCTCCAGACTAGCCTGCCAGTCTCTCCCGAAATCATATAATATACCTCCGACCATCCCAAAGAGATTTTTTTGATGATGGGTGAGCTCCTCTTCTCCAGTAATATCTTCTATGTCCTCTGTTACCTTTAGCTCCCCGCCTATAATATTCACCTGGGGTCCTAAAAAAGGAACAATTGCTTGAAATCCATGATATTTTAAAATCAGATCAAGGGTTGCCCGATAGAACCAATGTTGGATGGTTGCAGAACCGCTAACCACAGATAAATTCACTTCCCGCTCCTGCTTGAACAATTTAAAATAAATAAATTCAGCCTTGGCAAAAATGGAAAAATCACCCGAGGAAAAAAACTCGGATTTAAGATTGAGCCCGAAAACCATAGATCTATTGGCTCTTTCTTCAATCTCAAGAGACAAAGGAAGACTGGTAATGGAAAGAGGATTCTCGAAACGGCTCCAGTTATATCCAGCGATTACCCCTATTGACAAAAAATCAACAATATCAAAATCAACCTCCAGGGCAAGGACCATGTAAATTAAGGAAGTCTCTATTTCATCATCAGAAAAAACTATCTTTGTATCACAATAGGAGGCCCGCAACCCGGTGGTAAAATCAAGATCATTTACAGTAATTTCTTTTTCAGCTGAAAATAATTGAAACCAAAAAATTAATAAGAAAACCAAAAAAAAAAGTTTTTTCATCCCTGAGATCATTGGTCTATTTAATATATATACCGAAAACAAGTTGAAAAGTCAATTGAAAAATCCGAGTACCTCTACCTGGTTCTAACCTTAAGTATTAGAGATTTGAAAGTTTCTTTTTCTTGGTTATCTTTAACGCCAATACCACCGAGTGATCCTGCCTTTTCCCTGATTTTATTTTTTCCCAATCCCATCTGAATACTTTATGAATATCATCTTGCTTATAAATTCGATTCTCTGGCACACTGATCTTATTGGATCCTTCTTTAACAAAAATATTATACCTTGATTCCGGTCTGATAGAATGGTTTTCTGCACTGCAGGGCAGACTGATTTTAAAAGCCTTCCCAAGATGGTTAAAATACTTAAAGGTCAGGTAGGTTTCAAAATCAACCTGAATATGTTTGTTTTTTCTGATCACATAATTCAGCTTAATCCTGGGTTTCAATTTATTATTTAAACTGATAATCTTGTCATCCACCTTTTCATTCCATTCCAGAATATTTACCCGGGATTCTCCCTGGTAAAGAATATAATCCCCATTATCTCGTTCCATGGCTCCTTGATAAAAAAGCCGAAACTGATATGATCCGGATATGACCTTTTGATCCCTGGTAAATTGGTATTTACCTTGCACTGATATGTCCAGTTCAATGGTCCACCAGACAGCTGGATTGGAATCCACAACTTGAGTAGAAAAATTTAAAAACAACGAGAATAATATAAGAATTGCCGATTGTAAAAGCATTTTTTATTATTACATTTCCGGTGTTACTTATCAATGTTTAGACAGAACCGAAATCCACCATCAAATCTTTCGCAGGCTGTAGTCGCTATCCCTTTTCACTTTACCCAAAAACGTTTCTCGTTTTTGGGAGCGTCTCATCCCATTTTCGATATTGGCGAGAAATGGAATTCGCAAGCCGTTCAAAGGGAAGCCGACACGCCTGCTTGATCTTGATTTTGTGGAAATCCAAATTTAGGTGGTGAATTAAGGTATCTACATTCGATTGACTTTTTAAATAAAAATATATAGTATGAATAATACAATCGTCGTTAAGAGCAATACAATGCCAAAATTTCCAGACATTCCCGGATATAAATTTGTCAAGGTGCTGGGACGCGGAGGCATGGCGGATGTGTATCTGGCGGTTCAGAAAAATCTGAACCGGATGGTGGCTATAAAAATTTTAATCCCCTCGGTTTTCAGGGACTCACTTTTTTTAAAACGATTCAAACGGGAGGCACAGACCCTTTCGAAACTGGTCCACCCCAATATCATCACGGTCTATGATGTGGGAAAAACCGGGGACAGTTATTATATCGTGATGGAATATCTCCAGGAGAGTTTAAAAGAAAGGGTAAAAACCTACCGTCGCAGAAATCCGGATGAAGCCTTACTGCTGGTTAAACAGGTGGCGGGTGCACTTTTTTATGCTCATCGGATTGGATTCATTCACCGGGACATCAAACCGGATAATATCATGTTCCGCAAAGACGGAATACCGGTCATTCTGGATTTTGGGATTGCCAGACCCATTAATGCATCAACAAAGTTGACCAAAACCGGGATGTCGATTGGAACACCCAGTTACATCAGTCCGGAGCAGGCCAAAGGTGAGAAAGTGGATGGCAGAAGCGATATTTACAGCCTCGGAGTGGTCCTTTTTGAAATGCTGAGTGGACGCGTACCCTATAAAGCTGAGAATACCCTGGGTGTCATCCTCAAACATATCAAATCCCCGATTCCCAGACTGCCGTCTCAGCTCAAGAAATATCAACATGTGATTGACCGGCTCATGGAAAAAGAAAAACGGAAGCGCATCCGCTCGGAAGAAGCTTTTAACAATCTCATCAAATCAGTCCTGGATATTCAGTTTATGCAGCATCAAAAACCTCAGAAAGCAAAAAAAAGCAAACCGGTTGAAAGGTTCTCAAAAACCAAAGAAATATCACAGCCAATTTCATCAGTGAAGACCGATTACCGAAAAAAGCCGGTTAGCGAGAAGGGGAGTGATAAAAAGAAAAAGAAATTCCCTCTCTTCAGGGTCAGTCTGGTCATCACCCTGCTGGGAGTGTTAACGGTGATGTCAATACGATATCTCAACCTGGGATCTGATGAAAAAAAGCTGAACACTGAAACTGTGAAGGCATTGGTCAAAAAAAATAATTTTTTTGACCGGGTCTGGAATAAATATGGGCGGTTTAACAATCAATTTGAGAAAAAATTCATAAAGCAAAAGATGGTTATCGTTGATTATGCCACCGGTCTCATGTGGATTCCTTACGGTTCCCGGAGAGAAATGAATTACGACGGTATAAAAAAGTGGCTCTCGTATTTTAACCGGGAGAAGTATGCCGGATTTGGTGATTGGCGCCTTCCCACTCTGAAAGAAGCCGCCTCTCTTCTTAATATTCCCCAAACAGAAGATTCCCTGTACCTGCCGCTGATGTTTTCAACCAGGCAAAAAAAAATATGGACCAGCAATATTTATGGGTTCAATGGCGCCTGGGTAGTTTGCTTTGATGAAGGGTATATCTTGGGCTGTCCCTTTGATTTAAAATATTTTATCCGGCCGGTGCGGTCATTGAAATAAGGCACCCACATATTCAATATTTTCAGGATGGCGGTTGATTGTCTCTACTGCCTTTTTTATCAGCGGGTGTTTCCTGTGAATAAGTATATGAGTGATTGCACTTCGATCTCTGGATTTCTGTTTTTGTAAGCTAAACGGGACCAGTCCCTTTCCCTCTATGAAGGTGATTCCCCCGCCGGTAAATGGCTTTGATTGATCCGGAGGGAGTGACTTCAGGTGACGGGATAACAGCCGGATAAATTGGAGTTCTTCCGGGGTCAGATGTTTATCGGGAATCCTTTTTATTTTTAGAAGCGGGATGAGGTGGGGGATTCGCTCCCATTTTTCAATCAGTTCATAAATCCATCTCGTGAGTGTTGAATGGGGTCTGGAGGGATTCAGGAATTGAACGGGGATATCGGAATGATTAATCAGATAATCGATTTGCTGTTGATTCAATTGCAATACCATTTTATTGGAGGTGTCATATTGATTTAAATCTATTTCCAGGGGGATGGCATACAGGATAATGGTTCTGGCCCGGGTACGAAGTTGGGAGAGTGTCAGGGGGTGAGGCGAATCATTGGATTTAAATGCAGGAAGATCCTCCACCAGGGAGGCATCGTTGCTCAATCTGTGGTGTTTAAAAATCAATTCTTCCACTCTATGCTGATATTCACAGGGTAAGGTTGGATATTTTTCTATCAGATATTGATACAGGCGATAAATATCTCTCAGGAGACCATCTAAAAATTTTCCGGTGATATCACTGTTAGTTTCCAGGGCTGCATCAAAGATGAATCCGCGCCAGGGCGCAATAATTTTTCGTGAAACCGGGATCCCCTGATCTAAAATCCAGATATGACAAACATCTCCTCTTTTAGGAATTCCCACTTCTCCCTTTTCGGCAAGGATAGGGGAATCCAGAATCAGGGAAGCCATTGCATTTTTAATGACTGACTTTTTGCTGATGAGCTCATGATTCAACCATATATCAACTGTCACCCCGCGGCAGTATTCCTTAAGAGTACGCTGTTCCAGCTCCAGGTGAGGGCTCTTTCGATACAGAGTCAACCGGGTGCCGGTGTCAATGTGGCTGGGTTCTTGATTAATTGATTCCGAGGTGAATTCCCGGAGTGATTCATTTTTAAATGACAGTAACTGCTCATGAGAGCTGGTTGTGTTGTGCAGACGGATTTGAGCAGGAGATGGTGAAAATATGGATAAAAGACCGATTCCCTCTGGATGTTGCAGCTCAATGATGGCCTGCTCTTTGTTTTCTATTGGCACACCGGATTCCATCAGCATTTTTAGCTTCAGTATCCGGGCTGCATCTATCCCTGATCCATTATCCTGAATTTCAATTTTCTTGCGATTGATTTCAACTGAAACCCGGGTTGCCCCTCTCTGCAATGCTGAGCGGACCAGTTCAACCGGGTAATGAGCCGGGGATCGATAGGTATGAGTGGTAAGCTTTTCCAGATGTGCGTCAACATCAATGGATAAGATATTGTCTGTCCGGCCCTTAGTCCGGTCGAATATCATGATTTGCAGAACTCCGTTAGAAGATTCAAGGCGCATTGCTTTTGAATCTTCTGTTCTTTTTGTGGTAAGAATCCGGATTCTGTAAGGATGATATTGATTAATTTGTATAGTGCCAGCGAAGGATTTTTGGAGAACAACCGGGTCAGATATTGAATTCTGTGGCTGGCAGGATTAATGGCTAAAAACCGGATAGGTAGTGAAAGACCATTTTTGGGGTGCCTTAAAGCTTTAAAAATAGAATATGTGACCGATCCGGGGACGGGGAATCGAATCAGTTCATAGTCCGGTTTTATTAATCCCGGGCTCCACATACAGACCGGAAGGCCGGCCTGGATGGACTTTATTTTTTTGTTGGCTTCAATCAGAAACCCGGCAACAGGATTATTCCTGATCTGGTCGGGTGAAATGGATTCCAGGGAATAAATCCGATCAAGGTTAAGTGTGCCGGGAAGCAAGTTGATCAGGGGACCGAAGGCTTTATCCTCCTGATTTAATACCTTGAGCCCCAGCCTGCTCAATTGTCTGGCAATCGGGTTGGAATGGCTTCCGACAACCAGATTTCCTTTTCGGGAACGTTCAAAGGCCTGGTTGATGGAGATGGTTTTCCCATTAACAGTGGGAATAATCTGATAATCCAGTATTTCTGCTTCATCATTCCATAACCGGGGTTGAAGAATGGCTCCAATGGCTATTTTAGCCAGGTTCTTTTTGATGTCCCCGGATTTTTCAGCCGGGAAATTCATCTCTTTTTGCTGTTTCCTGATGAACAGAAATATCAGGAGAAAAGAACAAATACCAATACTGATCAAAAAATAAATCCACAGATTCCGGCCATTTGTTTGCTTTCGGGCTTCAAAAAGGGCTGTATCTCCCTTACCGGTGACGCCGGTTTCACCGGATTCCATCCTCAGGTTATCGTTGTTTGGAGAAATGTCAGCAGGGGATTGGGTCAGCCGGGAGACATCAACCGTATGCCAGCCCTGAAAATAGTATTCGGTCCAGGCATGAAGGCTGTTACTTAATGTTCCCTTTTCTCCGATAATCCCCACCACCAGGCGCGAGGGAATGCCCATTTTTCTCAACAACACAGTGGTCACCCCATTAATAATATCACAGTCGCCCTTTCCGATCCGTAGGACCTGTCCTAACCAGCCCCGATCGTTTTTGGCTTTTTTGTATTCCAGCGCGGTTGCGGTTGATTGATCATATACTAATTTTATGCGGGTGAACTGGATGGCTTTTTCAATTTTTTCTCTGACACCAAGTGTTGATGTTTCTTCCAGGGCCTGTTTTACCTCCGGAGGGAGCGGCAAACGATCCGGAAGAGCGGTCAGCATCTCACTCTCTTCTGTCCCGATTTCCTGGTGAAGCGGAGCTTTCACACACCGGTAATGGACGGTTCCCTCTTTTTTTAAAAACCTTATGAATATTTCTCCCCGAGAGCCGGTTTGAAAGGCGGAAACTGGACTGTGATTCACCCGGATTGTGTCGGGGTGAATGGCATATCCCACGGGCCGGGGAAGGATGATTCGGCCTGTTCCCGGGATTTTCAGCCGAACGGAAATTCCCTGACCTGTGGTCGGGTTTTCACTTTTATAACTGAATTGATCTGGATTTGGAGTCTGAATAAAACCGTGTTTGATATGGTATTGATCGGCATTTAAAATTTTGAACCAGATATTGATCCGGGGGTGATAGGACAGTTCAATATGATGGGGTTGTGAAAAAGGGCTGACAATAGCCCCCCCATAGGACTGGTTGCCTGATTTCAGGATGGAAAGAGGTTTGGCAACGACTGAATTTCCGGTCGGTTTCAGAGAAGAAAAAATACTGTTGAGCAGGGTGATTTCCAGGGGAATCATGAGTAAAAGCATAAGCAGGATTGTAATCCAGAATTTGGCCTTCAGGCGGTGACGGATTTTTCTGATGAAAAAACGGATTCGCTGGTATCCTTTTTCCAGGAATACCTGATTGGTATAATTGTAAATCAGGCGAGAAAGCTGAATTTCTGCGATTTTTTTAACCTTCTGCAATGCCCGGTTTTCCATGACGGTCTTCCGGGATATGTTCACATCCAGGTTATTTCCGTTTATTAAAAAAACCGGGGCCAGTCCCTGGCCAACTTCCAAGTTAAATTCTCTCTCGGAGGGAAGATGAAACAGTTCATCCAGCATCGATCCGTCCCACACAGGCAATCCCCTGGCATACAGGCTGATCTTCGGGATATGATCTAAACCGACCACGCCTTCAACCGAACCCATTTTAAAGGTTGAACTGATCACCAGTGGCAATTTAAATTCTCTGGAGATTTCCTTTTTATTGAAAAATACCGGTAACCGTGTGGCCCGCCGGTCATTGCGGCGTAAATACCCGCAATAATAGACCAGTCGTTCCTCGACTGTTTCTTCGAATTTTTTTGAGTTGGTATTTCCGGGACTACGGATCAATGTGATTCGGGTCCCCCTCTGTTTCAGTTGACAGGGAATACTGGAAATCTGAAAGCTGGAATCAAGCCTGAGTGCCCAGTCTTCATTTCTGTTCCTGGATTCGATTATCATTTGCCGGGGGTGATAGCGCAGCACTGTCCAGAATCCAATGCCATACATTCCGGCAGAGTATTTATCCCCGGTTTTACTGGAAGCATAGAGCCGGAAAAAAAATTGTCGGGCGTGGCTGAAGGGCATTCCGGTTCCATCGTCCTGAAAGATCAGGATTTCATCACCATGCCCGTTGGTTGACGTGGATACCCGGATGGATTTAGCTCCGGCATCCCGGCTGTTCTGGCCCAGTTCTCTCAGAAAAAACCAGGGATCTTTTCCATAGTTACGGTTGCATTCTTCAATCCATTTTCGAAAGAGTGTTCCTTTAATTACCGTATCCACACCAACTATTATAACATTCATTTGACTGATTGACACAATAAATGAACTTAATATCGAAATCCCAAATCCGAAGTCAAGACCCATTTCGTAAGTCGTAAAACGTAATGCGTAAACCGTAAATCGTAAGTAGTTATTGAAAAACACCACTCACGACCCACCATCTACGAACAATATAGAACGTAGAACCTTGAACATAGAACTATTTTTTTACTAATCACGACTTACTCTTTACGTCTTACGCCTTCGCCTTCAACTTGACATTTTTTTTTTACAATAATAACATTCTATCGGAGCCTGTGGCTGCATGCCCGGGTTATCTCAGGAGGAAAAATGATTAAGAAATTTTTAGTACTTATTATTGGTTTGTCTCTGACCATACCGGCCCTGGCCGGAACCTTAAAAGGGGTGGAAATGCCCAACAAAGTGACCATCGAAGGCCAGGAGCTGGTTCTCAACGGCATGGCCCTGAGAAAAAAGCTGATTTTTAAGGTGTATGTTGCCGGGCTCTATCTCCCCCGGAAAGAAAAAAGCGGAGAAAAAATCTTAAAACAGGATAATATGCGCAGGACCATCATGCATTTTGTCCGGAGTGTGGGTGCGGGTAAGCTCAATAATGGCTGGATGGAAGGTCTGGAAGCCAACACCCCCGATCATTCCCCGGAATTAAAAAAACAGTTTGAAAAACTCTGTTCCTGGATGGAAGATATGAAAAATGGAAATCGGATTGCCTTTACCTATATTCCCGGCAAAGGAACCAAGGTGACGGTCAAGAAATCATACAAAGGCATCATAGCAGGCAAGGCATTTGCCGATGCGCTGTTTGCCTGCTGGATCGGCCCCAAACCCGGACCGGGTGAAGGATTCAAAAAAGACCTCTTAGGAATAGATTAGAACAATAACCTGAGGTAAAGGTAGAGATGATAAAAGTTCAACGTTCAAGGTTCAAAGTTAAAGAATCAACCAAATAACTATTCAACCGAACAACTACAAAGACATAAAGTAATTGGAGAATGTGATTGGTGATTGGTTAACTGTAGGGGCTAATGGCAATTCGCCCAATTCTTTATATCGATTTTTCATACATTCATGAAATGGTCTCAATCTGGGCAAACCGCTGTTTGCTACAAGTTGATTTTATTTTTTGTTTTGAATTTCGAATAATGAATAACGAACAAGGAATGAGTGATCAGAACATAGGTAACACTTTAGTTTCAATACATAGGTAACACTTTTATTATTTTTAGTAAAGATATATATCTTTCTTTTTTTCATTTTTTTTATCATTGCGTAGCAATGGGGTAAGGCGCGAAGGCAGAAGTTTCAATATTTATTGAACCCAAATTGAGATTTGCGAAGTACACATCGAACTCATCAGCACTTTTTGGTTCTAATCCTACAGTCCATCCTTTCAATGTTGATGTTAAAAAGAATTTTTGCTGGTTGAAGACGATGTATCCGATTTTATTCACCTTTCGTTCGATGAACTTATCAGGGTAATCTATTTTATCTGGAGTTCCTTTGTATTTGAGGGTTGATTTTTTATAGACTTCAGCCGGTGTTTTCAT
>DAOWKX010000124.1 GCA_030639705.1 Candidatus Aminicenantota bacterium | reverse complement strand
TCAGATCTGAAAGTTGAAAAAATAATAACACCGATCCGATAAACTCAAAACCAAAGGTCAAGTAGAAAATTTTTTTGATCAAATCTGAGATATTTTTGTAACTTCCGGCTGTAAATTCATTTTCGATCAGAAATTTATCGGATAAGGAGATGCTTTTCCCCACCAGTAGAATGATCAGGGTTGAAAAAGTCATGAATCCCAGGCCACCGAACTGTAGCAGAACCAAAATGACCATCTTACCGAAAAAGGTAAAATAAGTGGGGGTATCGACCACAATGAGTCCGGTAACTGTTACCGCAGATGTTGAAGTAAACAGGGCATTTTCAAAGGTTATGGATTTGTTATTGGTGGAAATCGGTAACATCAATAGAATCGTACCGATTAGAATGGCAGATATAAAAGTGGTTATTAAAAATACCGAGGCTGATTTTTTCATGAAATTTTACCAAAACGTGAAAAAGGCCAGTATCGTAGAATAGCTTTTCCAATAATCCGATCACGGGGAATGAGGCCAAATGTTCTGGAATCTTTGCTGATCCGTCGATTATCTCCGATGACAAAATAATGATTTTCGGGAATTTTGACCGGCTTCATGGATATCATGGCGTATGCGGTTGAGTCAGCCGGAGATAAAAAGGTCTGATTTAATATTTTGTTGTTAACATATACCTTTCCCTGTTTTATCTCGATATGCTCCCCGGGGAGTCCGATCACCCGCTTGATTAACTTCTTATGGGGTTCCCGTGAGGTTGAAAAAACAATGATATCAAATCGGTGGATATGATTTTTATTGACAGGGCTTTTAAGAATGATTACCCTTTCCTGATCCTTCAATACCGGATTCATGGAAGTCCCCTCGATTTTTAGGGCAGAGGCAATGTAGTTGATCAGAAGAAAGAGTATGATTATGGCCATAAAAATACTCACGAACACAGCTTTAAAATAAGGTCTGATTTTGGGTTTAACCATTGGTATTGATCACCTTCATTTTTTTCCAGGTGACGGTTGAACCCGCCGGTTCAAACCAGTCCACTCCCTCGGAAACCATATCAAATTTCAACCAGTAGTCTCCAATCTCGCTGATTTCCGGAAGCTCAATATCCAGGGTCGCTGATTGTCCGGCGCTGATGGGGCGGGGGAGAAACGCACGGGCATAATTCTGGTCGATCAGATTCTTAGTTAGATCATAAAGTTGAGCTCCCAGGCGAATAAGACGCCGGCCGGAAAAGGTATGGTCCGGCCAATAGGCGCCCCCAATGTTTTTAACCTTGACCTTGACCCGGGTCGGTTTGCTAACCAGGGCCTTAACCGGAGAGGAGAGCACTTTGATTTTTGCGGAAAATCGCTTGTTTTTCAGGGCATTGCTGATTCCGCTGGTATCCCATATTTCAAAGAAGATTTTCTCCCAGTGTTTGGTCCCGATCTGGTATTTTTCAGACTTACCTGCTTCAGGATGATCGGTAATTTCCCAGGTGAACCGGTCCACACCGATCTTTTCAGCCAGCTTTTGGATCTTGTTCATGTGTTGTTTGGAATCATTCCATTTAAAAAGAATACAGCGCCAGTTGATAAACGGGATTTCTTTTCCAATCTTGTTTCGCTCTGCCACGAATCGTTTCATGATATTCAGGACTTTTTGAAAATTACCTCCGCATCGATACTTTTCATAGGTTTCCTGATCGGCTCCGTCCACTGAAAAAGTAAATTCATCAACACCGGCCGCAACAATTCTCTGGATTTTCTCATCATCCAGCATTAACCCGTTGGTACTGATATACAGGTAAATTCCAGGATATTTTTGTTTGGTGTACTCGATCATTTCCACGGCCTGGGGGTGGACAAACGGTTCTCCGTAATTAAATAAATCCAGTCTTACCAGAGTGTTGCCCACTTCGTCAACAATTTTTTTGAATTCCTGGAATGAGAGATTTTTTTTTGATCGGGTATTGATGATTCCCGATTCCTTTGAACAGACCGACTGAAAACAGGACAGGTTACAGAGAATGGTGGGTTCAATGAATACTCTGGGAATGGTATCCAGCTCAACCGGTCGTTTAATGACCTTTTCACCGGGTTTCAGATAGCGTTTTAATCCGCAGTCCAGACAGAATGGCGCATATCCCAGGTTCAGGCCCCGGCGGATGTCTTTCACCTTTTCGGATGTCCAGATCGAATGAAGGCCCTGATCATTGATATTTCCCAGGGGTCGTTCTCCTCTGGGGTCTGCACACCCGCAGACCACTTTTCCATCGCACAGGACCACCAGGATATTAAATATCCAGTCACAGGTAAATTGTCTTTTATTGTCCATTTCTCAGCAGTTGATAAAATTGAATTTAAAATAGATATTAAGGCGAAACAGGTTTTCTGTCAAGTTCCTAACTTCCATCTAAAATCTGAACCAGGTTAAGGCAAAGGTTAAGAAATAAATTAGAACTTGAAAAATCTCCTCAATTTTTATATTTCTTTGTCTTTCCTTTACTTTCACCTTGTCTTTTACTTTATCTTCACCTTTACCTTTTCTTTACCTTAATATTTACTTCAGAATCAGTATTTGTTTTTATGTTCTTGCAGCCAAACAATCATGCAAATATGCATTCGTGCTTGTTTCGGATTTTTTAAGATAATTACTTACTATTATAACGGGGTAAAGAATGAACACTTGACGAAGAGGAAATCGTGATTTATAATAAGCTTACGGGCGATTAACTCAGTGGCTAGAGTGCTACCTTCACACGGTAGAAGTCGGAGGTTCAAATCCTCTATCGCCCATTTTTTTCTTTTTTTCTGAAACAATCACTATCTTTACTTCCTAATTTATATTCCAATATTGACAAAGGAATATAAGTCTAACATAATATCACTAAGGTTATTAAATGGGATTTAGGCTTGAAAAACTGTTGGTTGATGTATTTTCTCCCAGGAGCTCAGATGTGGTTACTATTATGTACGACATACCTATGGGCAAAATTCTTGATAACGATGAGTGGAGAGAACGCCGGGAAATGGCTGATACTTGGCATCAAGACATAATCAGATTTTCTAATCGCTATGGATTTAAAGTAAAATCGATTGTTACTTATGAAGCAACCGGGGCTGACAATTCAGATATGCCTGATTATGGAATCTGCGAAAGCAAGAGAGTTAAACTCGAAGACATTATTAGAGACTCGACTATTATAATATCCATGCCTGAATATTCAGCTAGTGCACCCCTCATGTGGTTTGCCAAGAAATATAAGAAGGTGCGAGTGGCCAGTATGCCTGGAGTGTCGAGGTCAATGGAAGAGACAGCACTTTCAGCAGACTATCAAAAGGTTGCTGAGAGCTGCGCTCAGCTGGCTCCCCTTTTTGAAAAAGCGATAGGTATTGAAGTTGTTTTTTCAACCGGCCACAGGTGTTATTTCGATATATCTGACAATTGTCCTGTTTTTCAAGATGATGGCCTTCTTCATCCAAACCTGGGTCAAGGCGAAGACCGTATCAAGAATCTACCTTCGGGTGAGGTCTGCACTTGTCCCAACGAAGCTCCTGACAGTCGTACCATTGGGGAGATCCCTGCTACTTTTGGAAGCGAGACCATCGTATTTGTGGTGAAAAATAATAAGATTATTGATGTTAAAGGAAATAGTTCAGTGGCCCGCGAAAAACAATTGGAATTTAAAAAGGAACCAGCACTTGGCAACATTGCTGAAGTTGCCATAGGGTGCAATAATAAAGCTGTCGTGACAGGAAATGTACTTGAAGATGAAAAAGCAGGATTTCACTGGGCATATGGACGCAGCGATCACCTCGGGGGCCGGGTTGGAGTTAAGGACTTTTCATCTCCTGACAAAGTAATCCATCAAGATATCGTCTATGCCAAAGGCAATCCCATCGTTTGTGAAAAACTGGATTTTGTTTTCCAGGATGGCACTATAAAAACAGCCATTGTAGATGGTGTACTAAAATTCTATTGAGAAAGCGCTTATATAGAAATAAAGGTAATTGGGGTCTGGAGAATAAAGAAATCAATTGTTCCCAACATTTTTAAGTATTTCCATTTAATTGGGATGTTTTATTTATTTGGCGGGGGTGAAATGAGTTGTAAAAATAAAAAATGGTCTCCATTATCTTAATATTAAATGTTGTAATGCAAGGCCTGACCCCAATCTAATTGGGTCGGTATACTTCAGTGAGTAGTTCATTGAGTAAGACTAAGGAGATGATGAAGAAAGATGTTAAACTTAAAAAAAGGATTAAAGAGGTACTGGATATTATCTCCAACAGTTAAACGAAGACTTGACCCCTTTATTAGATAATTCTCTAAAATAAACCAATTATGCTCTGGAAATTAGGAAATATTTATAATGACTAATAAATTTATATAAAATCAAAATCACCAAATGAAAAATTAAATTTTATTTCGCTTAAAGTCTTCGTATCCTCTTCTGTTTTTCCTTTAACCAATAAGTTCAGCCTGTCAGTAAATTTTATCTTCAAAAATTCATATGCAACTTCAGTAAAAAGCTCATGGTGGCATATCATTATGCCTAAAGATAACCTTCTTGTAGCATAGGTTAGGGCAACGCAGATCAAATCTTTTATATTTTCAGGCGTATGCGTAATGATATCGGACACCACATGAAATGGTAATCCCTTTTTGTGTATTTTTTTCAAAACCGTATAACCCAGTAGCTTATTCAGATATTTTACTTCAAGTTTTATATATAGCTCCTTTTTATAGCTTTGATATCGCCACTTATAATACTCTGGGGTTTTTAGCATTGCATTGTCTGACTGCAATGGTTGATGTTCGTTCCAATAGTTTTCATTAAACTTAAGTACAGATTTATATGGCTTAGAAAAGCCACACATCCGGATAGGATTTGAAAAAAGAAGATAGATTTCAGGTGATTGTCCTTTTATATAGTTAAACTTTTCCAAAAAGATAGGCGTGCTCATGGAATTGGTAAAAGTTAGAAAACAATCCACACCTTTTTCCAAATTGTCCGCTTCTGTCATTCTATACAATTGGCCAAATACCCCGCGCCCCCTTACTTTATTCGATGTCAGAACCTTTTGTGGCATCGCAACCAACTTTTGTTTCCCGGCAATTTTAAATTTAAAATTATTTGTGGAAGCAACTCCTGCTACTTCTTCATTCAGGCTGCAAATAGCCAAGGAGTAACTACCATTAGGGTTGCACTCATACCAATGAGAGATATAATCTTCTGTAGAACTGGCGTCTTCTCTTTCACCTGCTCTCAAAGAAGCAATATTTTTAAAATCTTTCGTATTGGCAAATCGTAAATTAATATTTTCAGATGTTTTCATAAGTCATCAATTCGTAAGTTGATTCATCAAAAATTTTACCCTGAGTCAGCTGCTCATATTCGATTTTACACTTTCTTAGAAAAGTGATTTTGGAATCAATTTGGTTGTCATATAACTTGAATACATCATCCCCTAAGATATACGGATGAACCATCAATTCAACTACATCTTCTGGTTCGACCTGGTTGACTAGCTGATAATAAGTTTCTGCTGTTACTTCAACATTTTCCAAGTCATGGATCGATGCCAGCTTATCATTGATTTTTCCATTGAAAAACCGCTTGAATTTTTTGGAAAAATGTCTTCTCACCAGTTGTTTTAAAAACTTAACGGGTCGCTTAGTAATTAAGGATAATCCAATATGAGCAGGATCTACGATTCTTACAGGGAGTTTTTCAGATTGTAAAGTAAACAACATATTTTTGTAAATAAAAGGTATCATATGAATATGTTGATGGCTATCTATATGTGATAACGGTATAGCAAAACTTTTAAATTTTTCTAACTGAGCCACTAGCTCTTTTTCTATATCGCAACCATCAACCTGTCTTTGTATAATGCGTTTTGCAAGTATGCATCTGGTGTAAAAATTACCTTGTTCATCTATGAGGCTTGAGCAGTTGGATAGTGGTTTACCTTCGGTAATACAAAAATGTAGACCAATAGCGAGATGGGGATTTATTTTTGCCAATTCGACTGCGTCTTCCAATCCAGGCATATTTACCAATAAGGTGGCGGAAGTCAAATTACCGGCTTTAAACACATCAATGATAGCCCGATTAACAGAATATGTTAAACCAAAATCATCTGCATTGATAATGATGACAAAAAATTTGAGGAGTGGATGTACGGTGGATAAATCAAATATACAACCATGTCCCTGTTGTGGACAAACGCGACCATATCCAACTGAACCGGGAAAATGGCAATACAAAACTTATGGGTTGGGTTTGTGGTATCAAGTAACCGTCAAACAAGAAGACGAAGGATTAACAATGACTCACGAAGGCGAAACAAAACCAGACTGGTGGCCGAAGAACGCAGAGTGGG
>DAOWKX010000032.1 GCA_030639705.1 Candidatus Aminicenantota bacterium | reverse complement strand
GAATCTCTATCCTCGGCTGAGATTGAGGCTGTTATAAAGAAAAATAAATCAAAACCAAAAAGGAGCAAAACCTTATCAAAAGTCAGGAAAGATAAAACAACAGGGAGGACCAAGGTTTGATTTGATTGGAAATGAGTTTTGATTATATAGTAGCAGCGTTTTCCAAATTTAACCTGAGTGATGTTATTGATATTCTTTTTTTATTTTTTCTCTTTTATTACCTTTTACTTTTAATCAAGGGAACCAAAGCCTACCAAGTGGCAGTGGGGCTGGCCTTAATCGGGGTTTTTGCATTGATTGGCAGTTTTTTAAAACTAACTGCTTTTTCTTTTATTTTGAATAATTTTCTGACCTATTTGATTTTTGCCATCATTGTTTTATTTCAGGATGAGTTAAAAAAGATATTGGCTGAAATTGGCAGCAAATTAAAAACAAAGTATGCTATATCTGATAAATCAGAGATAATTGATGAAATTGTCAATACGGTTGTAGCACTGTCTTTATCGAAAATAGGAGCCATAATTGCCCTTGAAAGAGAAATCAATGTTAAAAATTATGTCAATAAGCCAGTAAAGGTTGATGCCGATATCAGCAAAGATCTGCTCTTAACCATATTTACCCCCCATTCTCCTTTGCATGATGGTGCTGTCATCATTAGTAAAAATAGAATCGAATTGGCGAGATGTTTTTTTCCACTTCCCCCTCTACTGGAGCTCAGTCCCGGTGGAACCCGGCATCTTGCTGCTATCGGGATTACCCAGCAGACCGATTGTATTGCTATAGTGGTGTCAGAAGAAACAGGAAAAATTTCATTGGCTGTAAATGGTGAGCTGATTCGGGGACTTGATAGAGAGGGATTGAAAAATCGATTAATACATTACAAGATTCAATCATGAAGCTAAAAAAAGTCATCTTTAAAAATTTCGGCCTTAAATTAACGGCTATCTTTATAGCCCTGTTTGTCTGGATTCAAATCACAGGAAAAGAGAGATTATATATAGAAAAGACCTTTGACATTGATGTGGAATACATAAATGTTTCAGAAAATATTGATGTTCGTATTGTGAGACCTGAACAGATAAAGTTGAAGGTACGGGGAACATCGAATGAAATCAAGAAAATTTCCCCTGAGGCTTTCAAAGTCAGAGTGGATTTAAAAGGGATTCGTGAAGAAATGAGGTTGAATCTGTTTACAGAAGATTATCTGGTTACGCCTGAAGGTACTCAAGTTGTTTCCATTCACCCCAAAATGATTGAAATGAAAATTGAGGAATTCATGTCAAAGGAAGTCCCAGTTAAAGTCCAGTTCAGCAATAATTTTCCCAGAGGGGTTCAATTCAAGGAAATTCGAATTCAACCATCCAGAGTAAGAATTTTTGGTTATCGATCCCAGATTCAATCGGTGAATAAAGTTTCAATACTGGAAAGCATCGATCGGTCAAAGATAAAAGAAACCGTCACCATCACAGTTCCCATAAAAAAACAGGTGGAGATAATCAAATTTGAGGATGCGGAAAATGTTGAAATAACCATAGTCGTTGAAAAAAAATGAGTAGCCAAAATCAACAGGAATTATTTGGTACAGATGGCATTCGGTCGATAACCGGGAAATATCCTCTTGACCAGGCTTCACTCATAAAAATAGGATTTTGCCTGGGTGAACTATGGAAAGGGGCAAAAATCTTAGTGGGAAGAGATACCAGGGAATCAGGTGAAAATATTGTGAATCAACTTGCTTATGGATTGGGGAAGAGCACAAATTTATATTGCTGTGAAGTCATTCCCACTCCCGGGCTGTCATATGTTATTGGTCATTCCGATTATGACTATGGAATTATGATTACCGCATCTCATAATCCTTTTGTTTATAATGGGTTAAAATTATTCCAGGGAAATGGTGAAAAAACACCGGGAATGCTTGAAAGACGTATCGAGGAGATTTTTTTTTCTACCAAATTGAATAATGAGAGTGAATTTTATCAAGAAAAAATAAAACAGACCAATAGAGTCCAAACTGAATCTCAGGAAAAATATGAACAATTTCTTGTTGATAATGCCAGTGAATTAAACACATTCAAATTGAAAATTGTTCTGGATTGTGCCAATGGAGCGACCTATCGAATTGCTCCGGAATTATTTAAAGAACTGGACCTCGATCCAATTGTGATAAATAATCAACCAGATGGAAGAAATATAAATGAAAAATGTGGATCAACCGACCTTTCGCATTTGAAAGAAACGGTCATTTTAAATAATGCAGATCTGGGAATTGCCTTTGATGGCGATGGAGATCGGGTGATTTTTGTTGATAGGGATGGATTTATGCTGGATGGGGATTACACTCTATTTCTCATTTCAAATTATTTGCAAAAAAAAAATCAACTTTATAACAGCATGGTCGTGGGAACTGTTATGTCAAATCTGGGTCTCGAAGAAGCATTAAGCCAACGGGGAATTGAATTGGTCAGAACAAGTGTGGGTGATAAAAATGTGTATAGGGAAATGAAAGAGATAAATTCAATTCTAGGAGGAGAACAGTCCGGTCATATTATTTTAAAAAATCTACAGAAGACCGGAGATGGGATTCTAACGGCGCTTTTTTTTCTTAAAGCCCTGGCATATTTTCGTTTGAAAGTCGAGGAAGTAAAAAAAGAAATCATCCCTTTCCCTCAGGCCTACCGGAATATTGCCCTTAAGGAAAAAAAATCTCTCAGTGAATGGGATGAGTTAAATGAATTGGTGGCTCATTTTAATAATCAGTATGGAAAAAATTCCAGAGTGGTTATTCGGTATTCCGGGACAGAGCCTTTAATTAGAGTCATGATGGAGTCAAAATATCAAAATATCATTGATGAAAATTTTGATTTATTTGTGAATTTAATCGAATCAACTATAGGAGAGTTAAATGAGATTGGGAGTTAATATTGATCATATTGCCACTTTGAGACAGGCAAGGATGACCAATGAACCTGATCCGGTTTATGCGGCGGTTATTGCCGAACTGGCAGGTGCCAATGGCATTACGGTGCATTTAAGACAGGATCGGAGACATATACAGGAGCAGGATATTGAGCTATTGCGAAGGATCATTAAAACAAAACTGAATTTAGAGATGGCTGTGTCAATGGATATGGTCAAAGTTGCACTTAGACTCAAGCCAGACATATGTACATTGGTCCCGGAGACGCCTGAGGAAGTAACCACAACCGGCGGACTTGACGTGATGATGTATGCGGAAAAAATTGAAGAGGTGGCCGGTAATTTACAGGCAGCTGGTTTGGATGTGTCTGTTTTTATAGATCCGGATATTGACCAGATAAAGGCCACCCATCGCTTGGGAATCGGTATTATTGAAATTAATACCGGAGAGTTTGCAAAAAACTGGAACAACAACTATTCTAAACTTGAATTGGATAAGATCGAAAAATCTGTCAGTTATTCAAAAAAACTAAATCTTAAAATTTATGCAGGCCATGGATTGACGTTTCAAAACGTTTCTTCTATTGCTCAGATTAAGGAAATTGAAGAGTTGAATATCGGTCATTCCATCATTGCCAATGCAGCATTTTTAGGGCTGAGTGAAGCAGTAAAAAGAATGATTCAGTTGATCAATTGAATCCCAATCCCTAATTGGAGTGGTTATGGATTATGATATTGTTTTTTTAGGCGGAGGACCTGCCGGATATGAGGGTGGTATCGCGGCCAGCAAAAGGGGACTTAAAACTGCTGTTATCGAAAAAAAAAAAATCGGTGGGACCTGTTTACACCGGGGATGTATTCCCACAAAAACACTTCTTCATTCAGCGAAGTTATTGAAACAGATAAAAACTAGTTCAAAATTAGGAATAAAAATCCCTGATTATCAGATTGATATCCAGGAACTGACAAAGTATAAAAACCGGGTGGTGTCAAAATTAGTCCGGGGAATTGAGCATCTGTTCAATCAATACGATGTTGATTTAGTCAAAGGAGAGGGGAAAATTATCTCTCCCGAAAAGGTTGTGGTAAACGGGGAGCAGGAGTTAACCACGAAATATATTGTTGTTTCAACTGGAACCAAGTGTGCCGAGCTGCCTTTTCTCAAATTTGATAATCACCATATTATCAATTCTGATTCTGCCCTTGAATTAGTGGATATTCCAGATAGATTGCTGGTCATCGGTGCCGGAGCGGTTGGATTGGAATTGGGTACCATATATCATTATCTGGGTTCAGAAGTAACTATTGTCGAAATTATGGATCAGGTTCTTCCGGGAGCCGACAGGGAATTATCTGAAGTCCTTCAAAATGAATTATTAAGACAGAACATAAATATTTTTGTCTCAACATCTGTATCCAAACCCATAATTAATAATAGTTCTGTTGAGCTAGAGTTTAGTCAGGGTGAAAAGGCTTGGAAAGAAAATTTTTCAAAAGTCTTGGTGTCAGTCGGGAGAGAACCGCTTACAACAAATATCTACCATCCATCCATGAATATAAGAAGGGATAAAAAAGGATTTATTATTGTCAATGCCAATCTGCAAACAGATATAAAAAATATTTTTGCTTGCGGGGATGTGGTGGGTTCTCCGTTATTGGCTCATAAAGCCTCGCATCAGGCTATCTCAATAGTAGATTTTATTTTAGAAAAAAAAGAAATTCTTCCCTGTACTGTACCGACTGCTGTTTTTACTCTGCCTGAAATCGCTTCTGTGGGTTTAACAGAAGAAGAGGCAAAGAGAAGGGGAATAAAGATAAAAGTGGGTCGTTTCCCCTATGCAGCAGGTTCCAGATCCAATATCATTGATGACAAGCGGGGGATGGTCAAGGTTATCGCCGATAATCAAAATTTGATAATTGGTGCCCATATCATTGGTTCTGAAGCGGGAGAGTTGATGCCCATTCTTACCCGGGCAGTTGCCGGAAAAATGAATGCCAATGATTTCAAGGAACTCATTTTTATTCATCCCACACTGGGTGAAAATATCTGGGAAGCTATTGGGATAGTGGGAGGATTTTCAATCCATATCTGATTTCCAGGCTTTTTTAAATGTTATTTTAAAGATCGTTTCAAAATTTTCTTTACATGTTTTCT
>DAOWKX010000201.1 GCA_030639705.1 Candidatus Aminicenantota bacterium | reverse complement strand
TTCATTAAATATTTTTCCGGCAATTTCACAGCTTTTTTTGGATTTCATCACCAGATCCCCACACCCGGCCACACAACATTTACCCATTCCTCGGGCCACAACCGCAGCATGTGAGGTTAATCCACCGGTTGCTGTCAGGATTCCCTGAGAGGCATCCATTCCTGAAATATCTTCAGGGGATGTTTCTTTTCTGAGCAAAATTACCTTTTCACCCCTGGCTGCCCTCTTCTCAGCCGCTTTTGGAGAAAAAACAATTTTCCCCACTGCCGATCCCGGAGATGCTGCCAGACCTGTGGCAATGGCCTCATATTTTTGATCTTCGTTGATAGTGGGATGAAGAAGGTAAGCTAATTGCTTTGGATTCACCCGCATGATAGCCTCTTTTTTCGAAATCAATCCTTCTTTGGCCATATCCATTGCGATTTTAATAGCTGCCAGCGGAGTCCGCTTACCGTTCCTGGCCTGCAATATAAACAATTCACCCTCCTGAATGGTAAATTCAATATCCTGCATATCTTTATAATGTTTCTCTAAAATATCTTTAACCAGTAACAATTGTTTGTATATTTCAGGAAATTGCTTTTTCAATTCATCAATATGTCTGGGAGTTCGGATGCCGGCCACAACATCTTCACCCTGGGCATTCATTAAATATTCGGCAAAAAATTCATTTTTCCCGGTTGAGGCATTCCTTGAAAAGACAACACCCGTCCCGGATGTTTCACCCAGGTTCCCGAAAACCATTACCTGTACATTCACTGCTGTACCCGGCAATCCGGTGATATTTTCCAATCGTCGATAGGTTTTGGCTCTTTCATTGTTCCAGGAATCAAACACCGCAGCAATAGACGACCACAATTGATCCTTGAAGTCCTGTGGGAAATCATCCCCGGTCTCTTCCTTTACTAATTTTTTATATTTTAAAACCACCTCTTTTAAATCTTCACTATTTAGTTCCACATCATGAAACACACCCTTTTTACTCTTATGTTCTTCGAGGATGTCCTCAAATTTATCCCGATCAATCCCCAGAACCACATCACCGAACATCTGAATAAATCGTCTATAGGAGTCATAGGCAAACCTTTCATTATTCGAGTGTTTTGCCAACCCAGCCACAGATAAATCATTCAATCCCAGATTTAAAATACTATCCATCATTCCAGGCATAGACACCGCAGCTCCAGAGCGGACTGAAATCAACATAGGATCATCGGGTTCCCCCAATTTTTTACCTAATGTTTTTTCTAACAAATCCAGGTTTTCTTCAAGCTGCTCTTTCAGTCCCGGGGGGAATTGTTTTTTGTTCTGATGGTATAAGCTACATACTTCAGTCGTTATGGTGAAACCCGATGGGATCGACAGGCCCAGGTTACACATTTCAGCCAGTGCTGCTCCTTTACCGCCCAGAGCTTCTTTCAAATCCTTGTTTCCTTCTGTCAATTCTTTCGAAAAAAAATAAACATACTTCTTGGACATCACTCCTCCATTCACTTCTCGTAAACAATAGGCGTGGACCTTTTTGGCCTCATTGTTTCCATAAAAATTATGCGCCCCGTTTTTCTATTGGTTTATTTTAAAATATATTTCAAATTCAGTCCCAGCACCTTCCCGGGAATTTATGTGGAATCGGCCTCCATGATTGGAGATTATTGTTTCGCAAACCAAAAGCCCGATACCCGTTCCCTTTGGAAATTCAGAATAGAAGGGAAGCCAGATTTTTGAAAGGGTTTCTGGTTTCATGCCCATTCCATTATCGGTTATACTGAGCTTAACCTCTTCTCCGGCCAGACTGGTTTTTACCTGAATACACCCCGATTCGGGTTTCATATCATTATTCTCAATGGCCTGAACTGCATTCTCAATGATGTTTTTGACCAAAATTTCAATCTGACCATATATAAAATCATGGTCAGGAATATTTTCATCCAGATCAATATCCACTTTAATCTTATGGTTTTTTGTGATTTCAGAAAAAAATGAATCCAAATAAATAATAATATCATTCAGATTAATCCTGGTTTTCACACCTTTTCCATCCTTGAAATATTCCCGTAATTGATCCAATAATTGACTCAACTCTTCGGAATTCTTTTCAATTCTCTCCAGTTTTTTCCTAATATCATTATCCTTTATCTTCAATGATAAAAGCTGAGTATACCCCATAATAGGAGTTAGTTTGTTCTTTAATTTATGGAAAATATCCGGTAAAATCTTTATGAGTATCTCGAATTTCTGATATCCGATAATGGTTTCTTTCAAATCATCATGGACTTTCCCAGGTTCAAAAATTGTCTCCCAGTTCAGCTTTGATGATTTTCGTGGCATCTGCTTTTTTTCAATTATAAATAAAACTGATTATAGAATATTTTAATTGGAATTACAACAGCCCGAATTGACTTTTCCCCGTCAAGCTATTAAGATTGATTTTGCTTTTATACTAAAAAAATATTTCTCTACCATGGATGCCCTGAAAACTGAAAAGTTAAAAAAAATTTACAATAAAATTCCGGTTGTTGATGAAATAGATTTAGAGATTAACTCTGGTGAAATAATCGGATTGCTGGGTCGTAATGGTGCCGGGAAAACCACTACTTTTTTAATGCTATCCGGAATTGTCAAGCCAGACTCCGGAACAGTATTTCTGAATAAAGAAAATATCAATAAGTACCCTTCATATATCAGGGCTGAAAAGGGATTGATTTACCTTCCTCAACAGCATTCTGTTTTTTTAAAGGCCACCGTATTTGAAAATCTCTATCAGATATTAGAGCTTTATAACCCAGATAAAGAAGCCCGGGAAAAAACCATGGAACTTTTAAATGATTTCGGGTTAATGTATATTAAAGATTCCAAAGCACATCAGATTTCCGGCGGTGAAAAAAGAAGGATTGAAATTGCCAGAGCAATGATTATGAAACCCAAATTTCTTTTCCTGGACGAACCTTTTACCGGTATTGATCCCATTACAATATTGGAAATTCAAAAAACCATTATCAAACTAAAAGAGAGAGGCATTGGAATAATCATTACCGATCACAATGTCAAAGACACCTTTAATATTACCGAACGGGTTTATATCATTCATAGAGGCCGGATATTGAGTAGCGGACCTCCCTCAAAAGTTTCCAGGGAGACCAGGACCAGAACCCTTTTCCTGGGAAATGATTTTGAGTGGGACAAGACCCATGACCTGTAAAACTATTTCTTTTTACCTTTTGCTCCAATGGCCTGCAACCCAAACTTTACGGTTATTTCTTCGTTCATAATGGCCAGGAACCCATCGATAACCCCTTCTTGGTTTCATCCAGTAACCATCTGTCCAAAACCATTTGCCACTACGCCACAGCCAGTGTCCCTTTACCCAGATATGGGATGGATGCGGTGCCCTTTTTCTATATACCTTTTTGGGCGGTGGAGGATTATAATAGCGTCTCGGAGGGAACAGGCATCCAAATAGTGACAGAATGAAAATTAAAAACACCAAAAATCCAATTACTCTTTTAAGCATATTTTTCTCCTTGGCAATATCAAACAAAGTCTATATATAATTTAATTAAAACTCGGATAATTTTCAAGTTCTTTTTTAATTTTTTGTTTGTCTTCAATGATTTTTCTCAGCTGAAGCTAATTGTTTCTATCTTTTTTTCAAGATCAAACAAAAAATCCCTTACAAAATCATTCTCCAGCGACCGATCTCTTATAATTTCCAGGGCATCCCTCCTGGCATCCAGAAAAATTCGATAATCTGATTTAATATCACCCACTTTAAAATCAAGAAAACCGGATTGCTGGAAACCGGAAACGAACCCCCCTCCTCTCATCTTCAAATCAGTTTCTGCAATCTCAAAACCATCGGTGCTGGATACAATCATTTCCAAGCGTTGGCGTCCGCTGGTTGTGACATTTGATGAAGGATGCAAATAACAATAAGATTGTCGTTCACCTCTCCCCACCCGTCCTCTCAGCTGGTGAAGCTGAGCCAAACCGTAACGATCCGCATTCTCAATGACAATGATGTTGGCATCCTTCACATCAATGCCCACTTCAATAACAGTGGTGCATACTATTATCCTTAATTCTCCAGAATAAAACGCTTTCAATACCCTTTCCTTTTCTAAAATGGAATTCCTCCCTGTTATCAATCCTATTGGAAGTGGACGAAAAATATTTGAATAATAGTCAGATTCCTCTTCAATGGATCGTAAAGCGGAAAAAAAATCTGATTTTTCAATTAATGGCAATACGATATAAGCCTTGTCGCCCTTTTCAATTTTTGCCTTCTGGCAGCGGTAAAAGGAATTTCTTTTATTAGGCTCCACAATAGAGGTGATTATTGGTTTTCTTCCCTTTGGACCACTTTTTATTTTTGAAACCTGCAGGTCATTAAACAAAGTGAGCAGCATTGTTCTTGGAATCGGAGTGGCGGTTGTCACCAGCAGATCAACTGATTTTCCCTTATAATAAAGAGCCGCTCTCTGGGAAACCCCGAAACGATGTTGTTCATCAATAATAATCATTGAGAGATCTTTAAATTTAAATTTTTCATTCAACAGGGCATGGGTGCCAAACAATATCTCAATCTTACCGTTTTTCAGCCCTTCTTTAATTTCAGCTTTTTTTTTAAAGGATGTGGATCCGGTGACAATATCTATCTTGGCATTTCTGTAAAACCTCTTAGCATTAAAAAAATGCTGGTGAGCCAGTATTTCAGTGGGAGCGAGAAATGCACTCTGATACCCATTCTCCTTTGCCACCAGCAAAGCCAAAAAAGCAACTACAGTTTTTCCAACTCCCACATCTCCCTGTAATAATCGTTGCATGGCAAATTTAGATTTCAAATCATTAATGATATCATTGAACGCTGTCTTTTGACCCGAAGTCAATTCAAACCCGAGGCAATATCGAATAGATGTTCTAATTTTGTCATTAAATCCATATCTGTGGATTCGTTTTACTTTTCTAAAAACAGACCTGATTTTCTGGAGTTCAAGGTGAAACAGGAGAAATTCAGTAAAAACAAAACGCTTTTTCATGTGGTCGATCCGTTTTTCGCTGTACTTTTCCGGGCAGTGAATTTGTCTTAAAGTGTCTTGAATTGAAATAAAACCATATTTTTCAATCAAGTACCGGGGTAAAATTTCAAAATCATCCTGAAGGGCAGTAAAAATATTTTCGATTAATCGTCTCAAATGCCCGGACTTCAGCGATCCGATAAAACGATAAACAGGCAGAACTGTCCGGTCACTGCTATCTGTAAATATTTTTGGATTGATCATCTGAAAAATATTTTCCCGTTTATCAAACTTTCCATAAATCCATATTTTTTTATGTTTCCTGAAAAAATCCAGTAAATATGGTTGATTGAAGAAAATAACCTGGATATTTTCCTGGAAAAATTGGCCGTAAACCCGTACTACAGATATTCTTTTTTTATAATTCCGGGAAATCCTGACACTTTTTACATCAATACGATACAATCCTTCTTTTCCTCTGTTTATGGTTTTATTGCAGCAGGTGAAATCAATATAATGTACTGGAAAATGCAGGAGTAAATCAAGGACATTTACAAATCCCTGATCTGTTAATTTTCGAACATACGACTTGCCAACACCCTTTACTTTTTCTACAGGGGAATTCAGTTTTAATATCAATAGTAATTAGTAGTATATAGTGATTTTCTTATAATCGATGATGACATTCTTTAAACCGGGCAGAAGTGAAAACCAGTCAAAAATGGATTTCTTTAAATCAATATTGGACTGAGCAGCATGGAAGGCTTCATCCAGTATTTCAGGTGCAAAAAGGGTGCCATTGATCTCCATTTTATTAAATATATATCTGACCCGGTAATTTTTACATTCCAGTTTACCGCTGAACTCAAGTTCAATATCTCTTAAAAACGAGGGGACACTTTCATATTTTTTCCCTGTCAATTTTACCTTCATCACTCCGGTAACATAATTATTCTTTCTAAAATTCAGTTTTAGATATTTGACTTCCGGTGAATAGCGTTTCAGGTAAAATATATTGATATAGGAATTTAATTCCCGTTGGGTAAAGGTCATTTTTTTTAAAAAAACTGTTTTTCGATCTTTTTCTCTGATCCGCCTGAGAAAGTCATCCACTCTCTTGGCTTTTTCAACCGAAAATTCAGCAGAAAACAGCCCAACTGAAACAGAAATCAAGATCAAGGCTGCTATTTTAAATTTCATTTGTTTACTATTATAACTTTTCGTCCCTCAATCTTCAACCGATTCTCAAAAAATAATTGAATAACCTTGGAAAAAAGGCGATGCTCCTCCTTTAAAATCCGCCTGCTAATACTCTCTTCATCATCACTATCCAGAATTTCAACTGCTTTTTGAAGAATAATCGGCCCGGTATCAATACCGGAATCCACAAAATGAACCGTACAACCACTCACTTTCACGCCATGGTCAATCGCCTGTTTCTGGGCATGCAAACCCGGAAAAGATGGTAAAAGAGCCGGATGAATATTAATTATCCTGTTTTTGTATTCCTGTAATAAAATTTTTCCAATGATTCTCATGTATCCTGCCAGACAAATCAATTCAACAGACCTGTCCTTCAGAATATTCACCAGATAGGTCTCATACTCGTTTTTTGATCTATACTTCCGGGGAGATACATAAAAATACGGTATTTTGAAGTCTTTGGCCCTTTTTAATCCCCTGGCATCCGGTTGATCACTGATTACCGCCGCAATCTCAAAATTTGAATCCGGTGTTAAAGATGACTGGTAAATGGCCATAAAATTCGAACCTCTCCCCGACAAAAAAATGGCTAATTTTCCCTTTTTCATACCAAAAGAATGCCGAAGGGGGGACTCGAACCCCCACAGGATTACTCCCACAGGTACCTGAAACCTGCGTGTCTTCCAATTCCACCACTTCGGCTCAAGTCATCAACCTAAAAAACTTTGAAGTTAATTTATATTTCAAATCACTTGCTTTGTCAATAGTTGGAATTTACATCTGTTCAAACATTTTGGTGTATTCGCAGATTTCCATATCATGATCGACATCCTTAAAAATTTCAAACACTTTTTTATATGATTCCATGGCTTTCGAATAATCGTGATGGTATAAGGCAATATGGACATTTGCTTCCGGCAAATTCCATAAATCCAGAAAATATCCCCCGATTTCTTCATGAGTTCCGCTTTCATAACCCAGTTTGATTTCGCTGTTGTAAAAATCATCTCTGGGATTGTTATCTATAAACTGAATAATCTCATTAAATCGATCCGGCAGGTATTTCAGCAGGATGATTTTTCCGATGTCGTGGGTAATCCCCACCGAGGCAAAAGAGTCGGATAATTGTTCTCCGGTTCTCAATTCATAAGAGGAAAACAGTTCTTGATTGACCCGAAGGGAATGCTTAATGATGGCTTTGAAGGCTTCCTCTTGGATATTCTCCAGTTTTTCGGCATTATGATAGCAGAAGATTGTGACGATGTTTTTTATATTATGAGACCCCAGGTATCTATAGGCATTTTCAACGGAAGTGATCTTATTTTCTCTGAAAAATGCCGAATTGGCAATCTGGAGAATTTTGGTGGAAATTGAAATATCAGCTTTTAAAATGTCTACAATCTCACGAACCGGTCTGTTTTTCTCAAGGGCTTTTGTAAATTTAAAATAGGTGTTTGGTAAGGCAATCAGGTTTTCAATCGTGCTGATCATCTCCAATAATTTTTTCTCTTTCAAAATTTTTCTAATCTCAAGAATGTGAACAGCATTTTTCATCAAATCCAGCATCCCATGCGGCTTTTCAAAAGTGCTGCTGGCCAGCCCTTTAAAAATCAGATAAATGGCTCGCTTTTGATCCTCGGTTCCCAAAATGGCGATTCGATAGATTGAGGGATATGTTTGCTTTACAAATGTCAGCAAACCTAAAGACTCTTCCGGGGTGGTATTATAATCAACCAAAACAATATCCAAATTTTCTTTTTCAATAATTTCCTTGGAATTCAACAAATCATCAGATTCAAAAACCTGAATATTAGAATCGAAAAATGTTTGCTTTAAAATAGAGATATAGGATTTATCAATATTAAAAAAAAGAACTTTACCATTGGATTCCATTTTTCTCTAAAATCGGGCTCCACACATAATCGGCCTGACTATTTTTAAATTTTATCATAAATAACAGTATAATGTAAATAATTGAATCGCATCCAAATCACTTGCTCACCGAACCGACATAAGGGATTGACTCATCAAGACACTTCAACATCTGCGACCTGTCTCAACTGGTTCTCTGCATCAATGACCCCATAATTAATCAGGGTAATGGCCTGTTTTATTCGATCTTTAAAACCACTGGAAATCGGTGTATCCTTAAGCTCCCGGAGAATTTGAATACTCATCCGGTAGAAACGTATCACCTCTCCCTCGTCATGATTGGCTTCATTTATGGCTTCCGAGAATGATTTCTTCTCCATCCACACGATCAGTGAAGAAGACAAATCAAAAAAATATTTTTTACTCAGGGGTTTTATCCTGTATTTTTTTTCCCGTTGATTAATAAGTTTTACAATACGACTGGTTATGGTTCGAAGAGACCTGACCTCATTGCTGAATTTTGGTATTTTTTTGTAGGGACGCGGCTCATAAACAACAGCCAGACAGAGCATTCCCAGTTGCCTGGGACTCAATGTTTCCAGAATTCCAGTGCTATACAATTCAGAGAGTGGCAGCTCATAACCATAAACATGCCGGGCAAACAATCCCTTAGAGGTTAACCGCTGGTTCTGAATAAAACCGAGACGTTTTAGTATTTTCAGTCTCGACTTCATCTGCTCAAGTCCGGGACTGTGTTTTTTATCTTTTTCCTGAAAGAAGTGAAAGGAACGGGGATATATATCAATAATTGTTTCTCCATAGGTTTCATACAGGTTCAATATGGTGGCATAGGACACATTAAATCGGCTCAGAATCGGTTCCGGCGGACTGTAAAGAATTTGGTTTAATTCTCTGAAACTTAATTCCTCGGGATTAATCCGGCTATACACATACCCTTCTTTATCAATTCCCCTCCTGCCTGAACGGCCAGCCATCTGAGAAAAATCCCGTGTCTTCAGGTGACGATAAAATCGCCCATATTTTTTTTTCAAATCATCCAGAACAACCGCATGTGCCGGCATATTGATTCCCAGGGCAAAGGTCTCGGTGGTAAATATTATTTTTATTAATCTGCAGGAAAAAAGCTGTTCGATAATCTCTTTGAGCATGGGATGAATACCTGCATGATGATAGGCAATTCCTTTTTCTATGCAGGCTCTGAGATTCTGGGTCCGCTCGGCATTGAATATATCAAACTGAATACTCAGCCGATCATATATCGCCAATGCTCTTTGTCTTTCCTCTGCATTCAAAAAATCGTGAAAAAGTGCTTTTTCAGCAAGATATTCACAGCGCTTTCGGCTGAAGGAAAAATAGATACAGGGGACCCGGTTAGATTTTAAAAGGTGACGGATAAGAGACTCGGATTTACTCCCCCTCCCATACCTGGATCCGATATCAGCATTCCTTCTTTTCCCAAAAGCCAATCTTTTTAAAATTCCTAAATTATCGATGATTTTTCCCCGGCATTGAAAATAATAATGCAAGGGAACAGGTCGATTCTCTTCTTTAACCACACTGATTTCATTGTGATGGAGTCCGTTTAACCAGGCAGCAAACTCATTCAGATTGGGAATGGTGGCTGAAAGGCCCACAAATCGCATATGGGCTGGTAAAAAAATCAGGGATTCTTCCCAGACCGTTCCCCTTTCAACATCATCCAGATAATGAATCTCATCAAATATAATCCAGGTATGCTGGGAAAAACTGAATTTTTTTTCTAATATCCGATTACGAAAAATTTCGGTGGTCATAATGAGAAGGGGAGCTGTATGATTGATACTTACATCACCGGTTATGATACCCACCTTGCCGGGGAATAAACTATTAAATTCTCTGAATTTTTGATTTGAAAGGGCCTTTATTGGGGCTGTATAAATAACTCCGTCCCCCTGGTTTAGACACTTCTTCATTACATGTTCGGCAATAACGGTTTTCCCTGCTCCTGTGGGTGCCGATACAATGACCGAACAATCCTTTTCAACAGCCCGGATTGCTCTTTTTTGAAAATCATCCAGTTCAAAATTATATGAGATTTCGTGAATCATCAATCCAAACATTGTTGCTTCTGGATTATTTCTAATCCGGACCTTCAGATTTTATAAGGCAATTTGTGGCAATCCGTTTGTTCAAAATGATAAAGAGACCCAGCATTAAAAACCATTGCACCAGACATGACATCACACTAAACGGATTAAAGGGATTATACCACTGATCGGGAGCATATATTGTTGCCGAAAGCGACAACCACCAGAGTAACAGTATCACCGCAGCAAAGGGAACGAAATACTTTATCACCAGTTCCCACCAGCGGCCAAGCTTCCAATCATTTTCATCTACCATTAATTCTGTCTCTCTGAGCCGGGAACTCCCATAACGAATCACCGCAAATGCAATAAAAGCACCTGAAATCATTAATGCAATTCCCCAAACCAGGTCCTGATTGCTGAGAATATCAAGATTTTTTGCCGACGGAATCCCTAACAGATAACACACTGCCACCACAAAAATGATGGCCCGTTTCCGTTTTACACCCGAATCAACCAGGACACGAGTGGGTAGCTCTAACATCGCAATCAAGGAAGAAAAGCCTGCAAAGGTCAATCCTAAAAAGAAAAGAATAGCCAGAGGTGATCCCAAAACCATCCGGGCAAATAATTGGGGCATCCATATAAAAGTCAATCCCGTTGAAGCCGGACCGCTGGTACGCATGATTTCAAGAATCTGGGGCTCTGCCATTCCCATTTCCGTACCCAAAACAGCAAACACTGTCCCAAAAATCATCAATGCCGCTAAAATAGAAATCGTATTGTTTCCGATCCCGGTCAGAAAGGCATTTTTAACTGTCCCATGTTCCTTTTTCATATAGGCTGCATAGGTCATAAACAGCCCCCATCCGGCTCCTGTATCCCAGGCATTCTGGGTTAAAGCAGCCAGCCATACCTTTGGTTGTAACAATTGACTCCACTGGGGATTGAACAGGTAGGAAATACCTTTCCAGGCACCGGGTAAAGTCAATGCCCGCAAAACCGAGAAAATCACGATGACCAACAATATGGGAATTAACACTTTGTTGATCTTTTCAATGGATTTAATCCCCTTCCAGATAGCCAGGGCAGCCAGACATGTGGCCAATGCATGGAAAAAAAAGGGCCAGTTACTGTTTTGATAGTTATCCCAGGTGGCCATTGCATCAGCTATATTCAATGGAAGGGGATTGACAACCACTTGAAAAAAGTAGTAAATACACCAACCCACTATGACAGTATAAAAAAAAGTAATGGCAATAGATACAAAGGCCACAAAGGCACCCATCCAGGTAAATTTGGGTCCGAGGATTTTTTTAAATGTCCCTACAACACCTGATCTGGCTTTTCGCCCCAGCGTATACTCGGTAATAATGAGAGGTATGCTCCAGAGGAACAAAAAACAAACCCAGGCCACCAAAAAGGCACCGGCCCCGTGTTCCCCCCCATACTGGGCAGCAATACGAGGGAATCGCCAAATATTTCCGGTTCCAATAGCGATTCCCAGAACACTTAGCAGCAGCCCCCAGCGTGATGAAAATCTCTGGTGTACACTCGTATCTAACGATTCTGACATCTGAAGCCCCTGCAAAAACGAAAAAGTGATAAATCACAAAAAATTCTCCATATCTTCATATCATTTCACCTGGAAAATGCTTCCTGCATTTATACCAACGGGTAAATTTTCCATTTTTTTTATGATCCTCTTCAGGGCCTCGGGAACTTCAGCGAATTCTTTGATGAGTTGTTGGGCTCCCATATAATTACCATTTTGCTGGATTTTTAGCACCATGGTCATCAATTTTTTAAGATTCTCTTTTAATTTATCAAAATCTATAAATAAGTTATTAGTATCTACATTAAATATGATTCCCTCATTTTTTAATAAAAAATGGATCTGAATCAGATAAGGTTGCCGGGAACCACTCTCAGGTTCCATTCTCACTTTCTCCAGCAGCTGAGCAACATAAGTTGCATAAACTCTCTTTTCATGTTTTTGAGAAATGAGCTTCTCCTTAATCGAAACTTCTGTATTACACAGGGCAACGGTATCTGCTTTAATCTCATCGATACAATAGAACAGATCTCCTAACTTTGTATTCACCAGGATCACATCTTCGGATTTTGTGCCAACCAAAAAAGGACCCAAAAAATGGGCAATCTTATGCATTATCAGATTTGAAAGATAGGATTCAAAACGAACGAATTTCAACACCCTGCCACCAAAAGCCCGGGCCGCGACCGGTTCTAAGATTTGATTAAAAAATTGTCTGGCCAGGTTCCTGAAAATAATGACTTTGGCCGGACTGGTTTCCCGGCCAATGGACTCAGGAGGATGAAGCAGGGCGAATCGGTTTATTCCAGATGTGGCTAAAAGATCTGCGATTACAAAAGGACGTACGAGCGTTACCGGTGTTACTGATCTTACAAATTTCATGGTGGAATTGGATTTCATTTTCTCTATGAGAGAGAGGTATTTTGTCACCTTTCTGGTCCAGGCATCATGTTTCTTAATGACAAAATAATCCATTTTTTTTTGATCTTCATGGTATTGAATAATAAGATTACCCGTCCTGTTCTCCAGGACGCTCCAATCTGAATAGCTGGATTTAAAATCATTTTTCAATATATCCTGAGAGAGTGAAGAAAAATATTTTTTTATTTTTTCATCAGATTCAAATGCAACTGCCTTTTTTAATAATTCAGATATATCTTTTCTTATTTGACTATCCTCTTCGGGTGGTTTACCGGCTGTATTCAGTTTTTCTATCAGTTCGGAAATCTGAAAAAATAGTCCCAGAATCTGTTTGGACGGTTCATCCGAATCTTCTGTTACCAAAATGGTTTTTTGAGGCTTGATGTGCCTTTGGTCATTTTTCTTTTCTTCAGCCTGAGAAAAAAGAAAACAACAGCTTATAATGATTAAAAGACAACGAAAAACTCTCATTTTTTCTTAAAAAAAGAAGAATGCTTATAATAATCCACCAAATCGGTTAAAAATACTTTAAATCCTGCAGCTGCAGGAATTGCGATCAATAATCCCCAAAAACCAAACAAACGTCCAAAAACAATGATTGAGGCCAGAACCCAGAAAAAATGCAGTCCGACTTCCCGGCCCACTATTTTTGGGTAAAAGAACCAGTTTTCACTTCCCTTCACCACTGCAAAAATCAAAACAATCAATAATAATTTTTCAAAGGATTGAAAATAGGCAATTCCCACTATAATTGAAATAGTGAAACCCACAGCAGTTCCCATATAAGGAATAATATCACCGATTCCAGATAGAATTCCGATTAAAACCGGAAATGGTAATCCAATTAAACTCAATCCGATAGAATACAGCAGGGCCAGAATTAATACCACAATGGCCTGCCCACGTATAAAAGAGGATAAAATATTGTTCATATTGTCAATTCTTTTTAAAAACTTTTCAGATAACCGACCCGGAATCAATCCAAACAGAGAGCTTTTTATTTTATAGTAATCTTTAAGAAAGTAATAGGCAAAAAGGGGAGTTAAAACCAGAAAGACAAGAATCATAAAAGCACCGTATAAACTGGAGAATCCTCTGATGAGTATATCCGATAAGTTATTAAGGCTTCGACTGATGGCACTCTCAATACTCCCCATAATATCAATATCTCCGATATATTGAGAAAAATTTTTAGTCAGGTAATTGCTGAAAACTTCTACTTTTTCTGAAAACAGCTTCAATAATTGCGGGAGTTTTACGGCAGCATTCTCAATCCTCTCAATGAAATCCGGTAACAGGGTCCCAACTAAAAAGGAAAATGCTAATACCAGTATAAACACCAATACCGATGAAATCAGGGATCTTGACAAAGAGGTTTTCTTTTTCACATAACTGACAAGCGGATTAAACAAATAAGCAATAATCAGAGCAAAAAAAACCGGTGCCGCTAAAAAAGTAAATTTTTTTAAACCCAAAATGATTAATAAAATGATAATAATATAAAATATCAATGCAATCAGAGGTGGTGGGAACACTTCTTTTAATTTCTGCATATATTATCACTTATCAAAAAATAACCTTAATGTAAAGTCATTTAAACACAATATTTATTTTATTTAATGGTTTACATTTAATTTATTATGAAATATAATTTTTCAGGAGATTGATTTGGAAATCTATAGTCTGTTTAAGGAATACACAGGGACGGTTTTGAAAAACTTTCCGGAAATAAAGTATTCCAATTTATATAAAAAAGTAATTTATAATCTTTACTTTGAATTTGTATCCGGAGCTGATAAATATTT
>DAOWKX010000204.1 GCA_030639705.1 Candidatus Aminicenantota bacterium | reverse complement strand
CGGAGCAAAACAAGGTGCTTTTTCAAGGAATGATAAATTGACAACTGAAGATTTTGAAATGCTGGTAATAGCAGAAAAACAATAAAATTCTAACAAACCGCTGAACCGGACACCTTTGGTGCAGGTTAGCTGCGCCGTTAAATGTACAAAGTATAATACATTTAACCTGAAACATTTGATATTTGCTATAAAATTCGAGAGAGGGATTGCTAAAAAAAGTGGTAGCGGGGAGATCATGTGAGATGTTAAATGGCAAAAGTCAAATGTAGATATTTTTATAAATTTGACATTTTACATGTGACATTTGCTATTTGCTATAAAATGGGAGAGAGGGAGGTTGGTAGCGGGGGTAGGATTTGAACCTACGACCTTTGGGTTATGAGCCCAATGAGCTACCAGACTGCTCCACCCCGCGGCACCAGAAAAAAAGTATAACCCATTTCCCCGGGCTTGTCAACACTCTCCCACAGCCTTAATTCACCACCTAAATTTGGATATTTCCTCAAAATCAAGATCAAGCAGGCGTGTCGGCTTCCCTTTGAACGGCTTGCGAATCCCATTTCTCGCCAATATCGAAAATGGGCAATATAGGGAAGATGCAGTGCATCATTTTGAATTTTGCATGGTTTGTGATACAAACGTGCAAAATAGCTCCAAAAAACGAGAAACGTTTTTGGGTAAAGTGAAAAGGGATAGCGACTACAGCCTGCGAAAAATTTGATGGTGAATCTAGGACAAGCGTTTGGCACTAAAATTTTAATACAATTTAATATCCGATAGCACAGCCATCTTTTCGGGACTCGCTGGCGCCGACCAATATCCCTTTTTTGGTGTCAATCCATATAGCCTGATAACCCCCGAATCCCCCTCTGGTCTTGGATATTCGATGACCCATAGACATTAATTCACGTATTACCTGCGGGGTGACTCCTTTTTCCAGGTAGACAACGCCTCCGTCGGTCATCACCCCGGAATCAGGCTGGGATGATCCCGAATGCCTGAAGCGCGCTGCATCTCCGGCCTCCTGGATATTCATGCCAAAATCAATGATATTCAATAAAATTTGAATGTGCCCCTGGGGCTGCATGGCACCACCCATGACCCCAAAAGTGAAAACCGGTTCGTTATCCTTGGTGACAAATGCCGGAATGATGGTATGAAATGGCCGTTTACCCGGTTCAAACACATTGGGATGTCCCTCTTCAAGGCTGAACAGAGCCCCTCTATCCTGGATACAGAATCCCAGCCCATCCGGAACCATCCCGGAACCGAAACCATAATAATTACTCTGAATTAAGGAAACCGCATTAAAATCCCTGTCCACAACCGTCATATACACGGTATCACCCTTTTCCGGAATCCCCTGCCCGGACGGGATTTCCCGGCTGGCTTTTTCCGGATTCAATAATGTCAGTCTTTTTTTGGCATATTCAGGAGATAATAAATCAGTTAGCGGAATTTGAGAAAATCTCGGGTCCGCATAGAAACGGGCCCGGTCTTCATACACGATTTTTTTGGTCTCAATCAAGGTGTGGAGATACCGGGATGAGTTGTGTCCCATGGTTTTTACATCCAGCTCATTAAGCATATTCAACATCTGCAACACCGCAATACCCTGGCCATTTGGAGGGAGTTCCCATACCTCATATCCCCGGTAATTTACTTTGAGAGGTGTTACCCATTCGGAATGAAAATCGGAAAAATCTTTTAACTGGAAAAAGCCGCCGACTCTCCGGGAATAGTCCACAATTCTTTTAGCAGTTTCTCCCTCATAGAAGGCATCCCTTCCTTTTTCAGCAATGAGTGTATAGGTTTTTGCCAGTTGGGGATTTTTGAAGATATCTCCCTTTTTTAATAATTTTCCATCCGGAGCAAACAATTTCTGAAAATTTTCATAATCTTTAAAGCGTTCCACAGACCTTCCCCAGTAATAGGCAATCAATTCGGATAAGGGGAATCCCTTTTTGGCATAGGAGATGGCAGGGGCCAGGATGGTTTTCATGGGTAACTTCCCAAACTTTTTATGTAAGGCAAACCAGCCATCCACACAACCGGGCACTGTCCATGACAGAGGTCCATCGTAAGGAATACGTTTATAACCCTTTTCTTTGAAATATTTCAGAGCTAAGGCCTGAGGGGCTTTGCCACTGGCGTTGAGTCCATACAGTTTCTTTTCTCGGTTATCCCAGACAATGGCAAAGAGGTCCCCGCCAATTCCTGAACCGGTCGGTTCCATGAGGCCCAGAGCTGCATTCACGGCAATTGCCGCATCAACGGCACTTCCTCCCTTTTTCAAGATATCAATCCCAATTTGAGTCGCCAAAGGCTGACTGGCAGCCACCATTCCATTGGTAGAGATGACTTCTGACCTGGTGACAAACATTTTTCCGGTTATCCGGTCTGCAGCCCTGATCACATTAAAAAGAATAAAAATCGAAAGACAAATGCATACGGTTTTAAGCATTTTTGCCTCCTCTATTCCTGGATCCCAGATTGATTGAAAAAATGGATATCATACTCTCCCGTACAACTGGCATTTCTTCTTTAACTTAAGCAAGATCTTAGGAGTCAATTGACCTGGTATCAATTTCCAGATCCAGTTTCCCCTGGGCTTCCCCGGGGTATTTATACGGGTTTCCTCCCCAAGGCCCAGAATATCATGTACCGGTAACAGGGTTAACCGGGCTATTGATCCCAATGCCAATTTGATGAAATGCCAGTGAAATTCGTCCCAATTATTTGTGCCCATATGACTCATGATATGATTCCGCTTTTCATCGTCCATCTCAGCATGATAGAACCAGCCATTGGCAGTATTGTTGTCCTCACTACTGGTATAAAGAATACAGTTGGAATGCTTGAAGTTATGTGGCAGGAAAGGATTCTCAGTGTCAGAATCAAAGGCCAGCTGCAAGACTTTTGTGCCCGGAATGTTCAGATCATCTCTCATTTTTTCTGACTGGGGATTTCTATACTTCCAGTCATCCGCGATCAAAGTCAGATGATTGATTTTATCTTTTAAATGAGTGAAAAATTTAATCCCCGGTCCCTTAATCCACTTTCCCTTCTCCGGGACTTTCTCTTTGGCCGGTATTGACCACTCGGATTCAAAACCAATGAAGTGGTTCAACTTGATTATATCAACAAAATTCAAAAGGTTTTTAAACCGATTAACCCACCATTTCAGGGTATTCTCTTTTAATTTTTTCCCCTCAAACCATTTATAAAGAGGGTTTCCCCATTTCTGAGCTGCTTTGGTTATATAATCTGTTTCTATCCCGGAAACATGGCTGGGTTGAAGGGTCTTTCTATCAAGTTGAAAAATACCCGGATGTGCCCAAGCATCAGATCCATCCAAATTGACATAGAATGGTAAATCTCCGATAATTTTTATCCCTTTGTTATTGGCATATTTCTTTAAGGCAAACCACTGTTTCAGAAAAACAAACTGGAGGAACTTCTGAAATTCTATTTCCGAATGTAACCTGGCCCGCCATACTTTTAAGGCCTTGAATTTTCTTGTACTTATATCCTGATCCCATTTCAACCAGTTGAAATCATCATAATGTACTGAAAGAGAAATGAATAACGCATAATCATCAAGCCAGAACTTTTGATCCTGACAAAAATAGTTGAAATAATTTTTCACATCCTCACCGGCATGTTGAATAAAATTTTCAAAAGCCTTGCGTAAAAATGGCATTTTAAAAGAAACAATTTCTCTAAAATCAACGAAATCTTTCTCACTATTTTTCGGGAGCCCGGACAAAATATCATCCATCATCCAATCTTCCTTATCTATCATTTCCAGATTAATCAAAAGTGGATTCCCGGCAAAGACAGAAACCGGGGAATAGGGAGAAAAATCAAAATGAGCAGAAACAGGATGAAAGGGAAGTACCTGCCAGTATTTCAGACCTCCAACTTTCAGTAAATCAACAAATTCATAGGCTTCTTTTCCAAGGGTCCCGATTCCATACTGGCCGGGAAGTGATGTAATGTGCAACAACGTGCCGCTGCTTCGTGGAATGTCCATGCGGCCTCCTTTTCTTTTACCAGATTCTATTTTAAGCATAAAATAAAAAAAAATCCACCAAATATTCATTATTCAAACAAAACCCAGATTTCAGGCTAGGCATTGCTCTTTTTGAAAAAAAAGAAAATTTCTGATATATAAAAACTGTGAATAAATGGTTTTGGACGTTTTTTATACTGTTTCTGATTTTTCATAATTCAGGGGAATCTGTTTATGGGCTGGATCCTCAAGAACCTCTCGATTATTATCAGCATTATGCCTGGTCAGTCAATGAAGGCTTGCCCCAGAATTCAGTGCGGGCAATTGCACAAACCCGCGATGGTTATCTATGGCTGGGGACCCAGGAAGGTCTGGTTCGTTTTAACGGTTTCGATTTTGAGCTATATGATCAAGCAAATACTAAAGAATTGAAAACCAGTCATATAACCTCATTATATGAAGATTCCACAGGATGCCTGTGGATCGGTACCTGGGGTGGGGGCGTATGCTGCCTGCGCAATGGACATTTCACCACTCATACAATCCAAAACGGCCTGGTCAATAACATTGTAAGGTCCATTGAAGGAGACAATCGGGGAAACATATGGATCGGCACCTGGGGTGGCGGATTATCCAAATTCAGAGATAACCAGTTTATCCACTATACTCAAAAAGACGGACTGACCAGCCAGTATATATTTACGGTTTTTTCAGACCCTGACGGCAGCCTGTGGATCGGCACCTGGGGTGGCGGCCTGAACCATTTTAAGAATGGAAAATTTACCTGTTATACAACCGATCACGGCTTGGATAATAATGGAGTAATGTCCATCACAAAAGATCACAATGGTATCCTCTGGATTGGAACCGAAGGAGGTGGCCTGAATCGACTGGAAGATGGCAAAATAACCGTATATACCTCCCAACACGGTCTTTTCAGACAGCATGTGTTAACAGTTTATGAAGACTGTGATCAAAGCCTCTGGATCGGCACCTGGGGTGGGGGCCTCTACCGTTATAAAAACGGTAAATTTAATGCCTTTACCACCAAACAGGGATTGACCAGCAATATTGTCAGGGTTATTACCCAGGATAGAGAAAAAAATCTCTGGATCGGTACCTCGGGAGCGGGCCTGAACAGACTGAAAAACCGACGGTTTTTCACCTATACCACAAAACACGGATTATCCAATAATGTTATAAGAACCGTATTCCAAGCTAAAAATGGGAAGCTCTGGATTGGAACAGATGGTGGTGGTTTGAATAGTTTCTGGGAGGGACGTTTTTCGGTTTTTTCCACAGATAATGGTTTATCCAACAACGTTGTCAGAAGCATCCTTGAAGACAGACAGGGAAATCTCTGGATCGGAACCTACGGTGGCGGTCTCAATAAATTTTTCAGGGGTAAATTTACCACATATACAACCGAAGAAGGGCTTTCAGGCAACTATATTCTTTCCCTTGTTGAAGATAGGGCAGGAAACATTTGGGCCGGCACCTGGGGTGATGGCTTGAACCGTATCAGAGATGGAAAGATATCCATAATCACCATGAAAAAAGGACTTTCCAATGATAATGTGATGGTATTGCATGAGGATCGGCAAGGCAAATTATGGATCGGAACGGGCGGTGGTGGATTAAACTGCTGGGAAAATGGAAATTTTGTAATTTACACCACCCGGCAGGGACTTGCCGGGAATTATATTCTGGCGATTTATGAAGATAACGAGGGTACACTGTGGATTGGCACATATAATAACGGGTTGAGTCGTTTTAAAGCCGGTCAATTCACCAGTTATTCCAGTAAAGATGGACTTTATAACGATACTGTGTTTCAAATTCTTGAGGATGATAGAGAAAACCTCTGGATGAGTTGCAGTAAGGGAATTTTTCGGATCAGCAAGAAAGAATTAAATCAGTTTGCCACAGGAAAAAGAAGATCAATAAATTCTTTTTTTTACAATCAATCTGACGGAATGGAAAGTTGTGAATGCAATGGCTCCGGTCAACCATCCGGCATAAAATCCAAAGACGGAGCCCTGTGGTTCCCCACTGTAAAAGGTGTGGTAACAATTAATCCCAGCCAGGTTCAATCCAATACCATTACGCCACCTGTTGTTATTGAAAGAATAAAGATACATGAAAAGTTCATCGATCCGAAAAAAGTCAAAGAATTTTCTCCGGGGAAAAAAATTTTTGAATTTCACTATACAGCCCTCAGCTACACCTCACCTCAAAAAATCAGGTTCCGATACAAACTAGACCCTTTTAACCAAAAATGGGTGGACGCAGGATCCAGGAGAATTGCTTATTACACCAATATCCCGGCCGGTGAATATCGCTTTAATGTCATCGCATGTAACAGCGATGGTGTCTGGAATACAACAGGGGCATCGTTCAAATTTGTATATAAACCCTATTTTTATCAGACATTCTGGTTTTACCTACTGGCCGTAATAATGGTTGTGGCCGGAACCATCACCATTCATCTGTTTCGGATCAGACAGATTATTATCCGAGAAAGAAGGAAATACGAAAAATCTCGAGTCCCGGTGGAAGATGCGGAAAAGTATCTCACAAAGCTCATACAGTTCATGGAAACCCAAAAATCCTATCTGGATCCCGGTATTAATCTTCACAGGCTTTCAAAAAAGCTAATGATTCCGGACCACTATATTTCACAAATCATCAATACAAAACTAAAACAGAACTTTTTTGATTTTATTAACAGCTATCGAATAGAAGAGGCAAAAAGAAGAATTTCAAGTTCTGATTTTCAAAATATGTCCTTTCTTCAAATCGCTTTTGATGTTGGCTTCAATTCCAAATCTGCCTTTAACCGGGCTTTCAAAAAGCATACCGCTATGACACCCTCTGAATACAAAAAAATAATTAATCATACTAAATAAACCCTTTTTTTTCACAAATCCGGTAAAAGTATCAATTTATAAACCTTTCCTGCCTGATAAAAAAAGTACTATCTCATAAGGCAGGCCGAAAAAAAATGCCTCTGAATATATTCTTTATATAGTGATAACATGTAGTTTATAAAATAAAGCGAGCATAAAATGAACACCTCAAAATGTCAACAGTTGGTAGATTCTTTATTATCAAGATATAAAAGCCCAAGCAGTTTCGAAAACCCTTTTCCTAACTTGAAAGAAATCGATAATAAAAAAAGTGGAGATATTGTTTTGAAAACTTTGACATTAAAAATAAAAGAAAACAAATACAAAATTGATTTTGGGAATATTTTTGTTCCTGAGAACAGAAATAGAATGGATTCAAGACTTATTCCGGTACCACTTATAAAATGGCATGCACTTATTAAAAATCCATCAAAACCTATTTTATGGCTAGGGAGTGGTATTAAGTCATCCAGTATCCTTCGTGTAGAATTAAAGTGTCTTCTTAAAGAAATAGGGTGGATGCTGAATCATCATGATGTGGTAATGGTTGGGTATCGCGGGATGGAAATCTTATTAACCGCAAATCATTCTGAAGTTCAAGAGGTATTAAAAATTGAAAATAATCCTATCTCCTGTGAAGATCTGAAAAAACTTGGTAATGTTTTTTACTCATCTTTCCAAAAGTTAAAAGATGAAGGCATTGACCTTGAAGGTTATAATATATTTGAAATTGTTGATGATCTGGAAGAAGTCAGGAAAGGGTTAAGATATCAAAAAATAAACCTCTTCAGTACAGATTACGGAGTGATTTTATGTTATTCTTATGGTTTAAGGTATTCTGAGCATATCAATCAAATATTTATGGGAAATTCCGAAACACCCAGTTATTTCCTCTTTAAACCTGACTTATTTGATTTACAATTAAAATATTATTCCCGACTATATAATCAAAATTCCCACTATATTTGACCCAATTCTTTAGGCAATAAAAAGAACTCAGGTATTTTCTCCCCGGAAAATCTAATCCAATTTTGAATCCTTAGCGGCAGTTGAGAGAACCAGAGGTTAAAATTGTAGCAAGGGTATTAATATACAAATCTGCATCAGCCTCTGTAAATACCAACGGCGGTTTGATCTTAATCACATTAAAAAGTGGTCCATCAATGCTTATCAAAATACCATGCTCTTTCATCTGTTCAGCAATATCATAGGCTTGTTTCTTAGCCGGTTCAAGGGTTTCCCGGTTCAAGACCAACTCAATGCCAAGAAATAATCCCCTACCCCTGATATCCCCTATCAATGGGTGTTTATCCATTAATTGTTTAAGTCCGGTTTTCAT
>DAOWKX010000042.1 GCA_030639705.1 Candidatus Aminicenantota bacterium | reverse complement strand
CATAGGATGAAATACCTTCAGCAATACACTGAATACCGTAAAAAGCAAGTTGCCAGAATCCAGGAAACACAGAAAACGCTTCAGGAAAAAGTTATTGAATTGGAATTAATTAAAGATCAAAAAGAACATTTATCTATCGTTCAAAAAAATCGTTGCCTCCAAACGAAACCTTGAAATGGCCGAGGTGGAGAAAATTGCCAGAGGACGGGTATGGTCAGGAATAAGAGCCAGGCAATTAAAGCTGATTGATCAGTACGGCGGCATTCTGGAGGCCATTAAACAGGCCAAAAAACTGGCTAAGATTCCTGAATCCGAAAAAATCGGGCTCCGGATATTCCCCAAGAAAAAATCAATGCTTGACTACATCCTCGAACTGGTTGGTATGCAGACAAAAACCGCGGGCGTGGTTGACCGCATCGAAGCCAAGTTAAGACAATACAATCAGTTTTTCCCGGCTCTGATGATGCCTTATACCATTCATATATACTGACCCAGCCGGGGAGTGTGGTTTCATGAAAATCTTAGTTTATTCCGATATTCTGCTGAATAAAAATATCACCATGATCCGGGACATCGTCGAAAATAACGGGGTGATCAGCTACCCGACCGATACCCTCTACGGACTGGGCGGCAACTTTTTTTCTTTGGCCGTAATCCAAAAAATTGATGCCCTGAAAAAAAGAAGCGACCTCCCCTATTCCGTGGCTGTTTCCGGGATTCCCATGCTGGAAAAAACTGTGGAATATATCCCGGATATTTTCTATGATTTTGCCAGCGTACTGTATCCCGGCAAATTTACATTTTTATTACCCGCATCCCCTGAATTACCCGCCACACTGCTTAAAAACAGCAAGAAAATCGGAATCCGCATCCCCGGGCTTCCGGAACTCCTTGAACTCATGAACCTTATCAATCTACCGTTAATATCGACTTCTGTCAACCGGTCCAATCAAATCCCGATCAATGATCCGGACTCTATCAAAACCCGCTTTCCCGAAATCGATCTCCTGATCGACAAGGGACCTCTCAGAAAATCAAAAGGATCAACCATTCTGGATTTGACCCGGATACCCGTAACCTGTATCCGCAGAGGTGATGATTACCAAAAATTAAGCGAACTCGGACTCACGGTTGGTGATGAATAGTCCAGTCCGGTTTTATAATTGCACTAAATCGCCAATATTTTAATGAGATTATAATCGTCCCGGTTTAAGTCTTTCTTCCCTGAACAGGCAGTTTTAAAATCGATTAATTGAATCGTATTGGCCGACATGGCCACCATCTTATCACAATCCCCCCGGGCAATTGCATCCACAGCTGCCTTTCCAAATCGGGTGGCCAGTATTCTATCCATTGCCGTCGGTGATCCGCCCCTCTGCAGATATCCCAGAACAGTCACTCTGGGGCGAAAACCACTCAGGTCAAATATCTGTCTGGCGATATCATTGGCAGAAGCAGCTCCTTCTGCCACCACGATCATCCAGGAAAATTTTCCTTTCCGATGTCCTTTTTTTATATCTTTTACCAGTGATTTCATATCGAATTCAAATTCCGGTACCAGTACCTCTTCGACACCTGCGGCTACACCAACCTGCAGGGCAATATAACCCAAATGACGACCCATGACTTCAATAACAAACAGTCTCTCTAGACTGAAAGCCGTATCTCTTATCTTGTCAATTGCCTCCATGGCTACATTGACAGCAGTATCGGTCCCGATAGAGAAATCTGTACCATGGCAGTCATTATCAATGGTAGCCGGAATACCGATAACCGGTATTTTATGTTCCCTGTACAATTCTTGAGCCCCTCTGAAAGAGCCATTTCCGCCAATCACAATCAAGGCATCGATTTTTTTATCCTTCAAACTTATAACTGCCTTTTTCCGGCCTTCCGGAGTCAGAAACCGATGGGATCTGGCTGTTTTTAAAAATGTTCCGCCTCTGTTTATTATATTTCCGACCGAACGACAGTTCATTTTTTTTATCACTCCTTCTATCAATCCGTCATAACCATGAAAAACGCCATAAACCTCAAACCCCATATATATCCCTGACCTGACCACGCTGCGGATAGCCGCATTCATCCCCGAGCAGTCGCCGCCACTGGTAAGAACCCCTATTCTCTTAATTTTTTTATCCATGACTGTTTTCAATATCTGGAATGAATTCTAATCCAGGCTATACTTTAAGCAAACTATCACTTAAAATCAATAGTTGAATATAAAAATCACTTTTTCTAAAAGAAATCGAATCAATATCTCACCAGCAGTCCGTCCGGTTCAGTGCTTGTCAATAGCCCTATAAAATGATATGATTCTCTTTCAGATATTTTCAGTGCTGGTTTTTACCTGCAAATCCAGCCAGGCATCATATGCTGAAAAACTTAATAAACCGAGTACAGAACGTGACTGAAACAAAACCTGATCAGGTTCCTGAGCAACAGTCAAAACCGGACCCGGACATTATCAAACTGATCAAGAATTATCCCCGTGAATCGAACCCTGAGAAATTGTTCCAGACACTTTTTTTACGAATTAAAAAAATCATCGATCATAATGATTATTATGAATTTAAAAAACGATTCTCCGGAACCATGCGGGAGCTCTCCCGCCGCCATGGTCTTCAATCGTCGCTGAATCTTATCAAACGAATCGAGGTGGCAATGGGTCTACGCAAACCCTGCCTGGCCATTTATGATCATTGCCTGCATTTTATCGGAGGCGGGCAAAAATACGGGATGACCATGGCATTTGCATTACAACATTTTTTTGATGTCACCATAGTGGCCGACAAACCGGTCACCCATGAAAATATTCGTGACTGGTATGATCTGGATTTGAGCCATTGTTCAATCAGGATCATCCCCATCCCCTTCTATGAAAAGTTAGGAACCACCCACCTGGATCCGGTATATGTTACTAAAAAAATAAAAAATCCCTTTCATCTAATCAGTCTGGAATCAGCAAAATATGATTTTTTCATAAACAACAGCATGCTGGAAATGGTTTATCCCCTGGCCAATGTATCGGTGATGATGGTTCATTTTCCCGAACGAAGACCCTCATATTATTTTTATTCCCATGCCTACACTGCCATCATGTACAACAGCAAGTATACGGCCTCCTGGATCGAAAAAAAATGGAAGTTCAGCCCCCACAAACATATTTACCCTCCGGTGGACATGATGGTATATGACGGCTCCAGCTCTAAAAAAAATATTATTCTTTCGGTTGCCCGCTTTGAAGAGGGCGGTACAAAAAAACAACTGGAAATGATCAAAAGTTTTATCCGTTTAACCCGAACCTTCCCCGAAACCGCTTCCCAATGGAAACTAATCTTAGTGGGAGGATCCAATCCGGGGAATCCCTACCTGTCAGCGGTCAAAGACCTGATCAAACAATCAGCCGGGGATCAAATCGAACTGAAAGTCAATATCTCAGCCGAAGCCTTGAAATCCCTGTACCGGGATGCCAAAATATTCTGGCATCTCTGTGGACTGGGACAGAATGACCCGGCAAAAGTCGAGCATTTCGGGATGACCATCTGCGAAGCAATGCAAAACAGTATAGTGCCTGTTGTTTTTGATGGCGGCGGTCAGAGAGAAATTATCGAGCACCGGGTCAACGGTTTCCGGGTCAATTCCACTTTTCAGTTGATTCAGTATACCCATGAGCTGATGGAAGATCCGGATAAACTGAACGAGATGGGAAAGGCAGCCAGGGAAAAGAGCAAACAGTATGATAAAGCCAGATTTATAATTGAAGTGAAAGAATTCTTCAATGAACTGTACCGGAACCACCTCGGCCAAACCGAAGCATGAAGCCTGAATTTTCCATTGTTATCCCCACTAAAAACTCGGTTGGAATCATCGACGGTTTAATCAATGCACTTTCCAATCAGGATTTTGATCATCAATACGAAATCATTTTTCTGGTTACCGAATCAACTGACGGAACCGCTGATTTTTTACAACAGACATCCTTTACCCAAAAAAAAATAATCCATATCCCGAAAGCAGAGTTCAGCCACAGTAAAACCCGTATGAAAGGTGTTGAACTGGCACAGGGTAAAACTATCATTTTTTTTACCGAGGATATTATTCCCATTGGAAGGGATTTTCTCACCCGGCTAACAACCCCGCTCCTGGAACACTCGGCCTCAGCTGTTTATGGCGTTTATCAGACCGACCCGGTTACAGGCGATCCCCTCCAGGCTTTCCTGGATAATGACTGGTATCAAAATGTACCGGATATTACCGAACCCATTTCAGAACAGAGATGGAGCCAGATGTCTCCGTATGCGAGACGGTCGGCATGTAATTTTGATAACTGCGCCTCATGTATCGATCGCAATACACTGCTGGAGTTTCAATTACCCGATGTGCCTTATGGTGAAGATATGTTTTTTGCCAGGAGACTGTTAGTCAACAATAAGCGGATAGGAATTGTAAAAAAAGCCAAATTTTATCACTGGCACCACACGAGCTTCGGCTACACACTCAAACGGATGTGTCTTGACCAGCACCTGAGTCTCAAGGAATTCGGTATTAGCTATGTAAAAAATAAATTGGATTTAATATGGAAGATCGGCTCCCGCCTGCTGCATCGGTCTGCAATCTGTTTTTTTTTGTTACCGATTCCGTTAAAAAAAAAAATGTTCTGGGCCTGGTACCAGGCTAAAACAGTCAGCGCAGAATTTTTAGGCAAATACATCGGGAAACTGAACGAAAAAGAGACCGATAAAATATTCAATCCCATTAACAAGAGACTGTATCGCCTGAAACAAACCATCTTACACGAGGTATCCCAAAAAAGTATTCCCCGGAATCCTTAATTCACCATTAAATCTTTCGCAGGCTGTAGTCGCTATCCCTTTTCACTTTACCCAAAAACGTTTCTCGTTTTTGGGAGCGTCTCATCCCATTTTCGATATTGGCGAGAAATGGGATTCGCAAGCCGTTCGAAGGGAAGCCGACACGCCTGCTTGATCTTGATTTTGGGGAAATATCCAAATTTAGGTGGTGGATTTTGGGTATTAGTCTTTATTTATTTTTTCTTTAAAATGAATTATAATAAAAGCAGGTGAAATATGAAATTTATTCTGGGTTTGATTTTCGGAATTGTAATGGTGATTTTTATCTTTCAAAACATTGATGTCGTCGAAATAAACTTTCTTTTCTGGAGTATCTCCATTTCCAGGGCGCTTATGATTTTTTTAGTGCTGTTGATAGGCATTATACTGGGAGCAATATTAAGAAGTGTCAGCCTGGGAAGAGACAAAGATAATAAAAAGGAAATAGAGGAAGGTTAAGACGATATTTTTTTCTTCAGCCTATTTCTGGTGAAATTTTTTTCGGATGAGTCCCCGTATATCTCGGCGATTTTCTGATACACGGCCTGAGCCTCTCCGGGTTTCCCCAGGATTTCCAGCATTTTGGCTTTTTCCCACAAACAGGGGGCATAATTGGGATTATATTCCAGGCATTGCTCAACTTCGGTCAAAGCATCCCGGACTCTGTCTCTGCGGCTCAGGAACCGGATATACTCGGTATGGAAAAACTGATAAT
>DAOWKX010000157.1 GCA_030639705.1 Candidatus Aminicenantota bacterium | reverse complement strand
TAATTATTTATTTTTTTTTATTAGTTATTAGCTCTATTATAGTTATAGGGATTAACCAGGTTCGACTTTTACAAAATGAATACCGGCATCTCAATTATTATCTGTTGGTTATGGTCCTGACGCTGATCTTCTTTTTTATATTGGGTACTGTTGCCGGAGCCATAAAATCTCGGTTTGCCGGGTTTTTAATGGTTATTATCGTGTGGTTTGTGTTTATTTTTTTGATTCCCGGAATCATTCGATCCATAATTTCAAGCAGTGCTGAGAACATCACCTCCAGCTATCACCTGGAGCTTGAAAAACTCCAGGCCCATATGGGGTTTGAAAGTCGAGCTATAAAAAAGGCAGGTATTATAGAAGAATCAATGGAAAATACTCAGTTAGAAAAAGATTTGATGGAGAGTTACTTAGAAAATGAGTTTAAAGCAATCCAAAAACTTGAAAAGGATATGGAAAATGAGATGAAGAAGAACATCGATCAATTCCAAAAATTGTCTCTTATTGTTCCATCTGGTTTTTATTTATCGGTGAGTAATGAAATCAGCAGCAAGGGGTATAAGAGTTTTATTTATTTCTTCAGTTATCTCCAAAAACTAAAAAAAGAATTTGTTCGTTTCTATATAAACAAGAGATTTTATTCAAATTATGAGAAGGTAGAATTATTTATAAAAGGTGAGGAGAATATTTTTTATTCTCTAAATGTCCTGCCGGATTATTTTGTATTGGGAGTCATTTTAACGGTTTTTTACATCATATTTTTGTTTATTTTTTCATATTATTGGTTTAAAAAATCTTTAATGATATGATACAAATTGAAAATCTGTTTCTGAAAAAAAAGATTCCTGAAATCAGCGAGTTGAACATTCAGGTGCAGGCCGGGGAGACCTATGTGCTGTTAGCCTCGGGTGAAACTGTTAGCAATCATTTGGTCAATATATTCACCGGCCGGGAGCGGAATTTTTCCGGCACGGTGTGTGTGGATGAGCTGGATATTTTATCCAATTATCAACAGCTAAGAAAGAATCTGGTTTACATTGGCAAAGAGAGTGACTGGCCGCCGGTAATTAAGATAAAAGATATGATGAATTTTCTGAAAAGAATCACCCGTATTCCTGAAGAAGATTATGAGGAATTCAAACTGAAGCTGAATCTTGACCAGCTGAATAAAACCAGAATAAATGACCTGGAAGAACCTGAAAAACGCCGGTTGTTGTTTGCAGTTGTTCAGCTCATCAGGAGCAATAATTTTATTATTCATGACCTGGCTAAAGGAATGCCCATTGATTTTATCCTGGAATTTAAAGAGAACCTCCGTCAATTAAAACAGAAAGGATACTCCATACTCTATATCAGTGATGATGTGTTTTTTGCCCCTGAAATAGGAGACCGGATCGGATTTATTAAGAAGGGAAAACTCTTATTAGAATTAAAAGGCACAAAGGTCAAACAGATGGACCTCAAGGAACTCTATTTCAAGTTTTTAGCAGAAGAATAACTCAAAGCTCTTCATCCTCCTCAAATGAATAGGGGAGGGAGAGGATTACTTCGGTTCCTTTAGATGAGCTGTTAATAGTGATATCACCACCCAGTGATTTCATCAATCCATAACAGGTATACAAACCCAGGCCGGTTCCTTCTTCTTTGGTGGTTTGAAACGGTTGAAACAGTTTTTCTTTAAATGAGTCTTCAATACCCGGTCCGGTATCTTTAATGGCAATGTTAAAGAGTTCTTTTTCCGGTAGTTGGTCCCGTCCTGATACAAAGGTTGAAATGCTTATTTCTCCCGGTTCTTTTCCAATGGCATCGGAAGCATTGAAGAGGATATTGATTAGAACCTGCTGAAGTCTCTGAAGATCGGTTTTAATCACCAGAGGAGGGTTCGTTTTTGTTATGACTTTTATGTTTTTGGGAATCTTTAAAGCAATGGATTGAATCGTGTTTTCGATTAGTTCCGGGAGCGCAAATTCGGTGATTTTTTTCTTCTGGTGCTTTGAAAAACTAAGGAGTGACTTGATCACATAATCGATACGTTGAACCGATTGTTTCATGATTTGCAGTTCTTTAAGAAAATCCTTATGACTGAGATCATCCTTTTCTGCGAAATATTTGATATAGGTGGAAATACCGGCCAGCGGATTTTTTATTTCATGAGCAGCCGAGGCTGCCAGCTCTCCTACCAGGGCCAGCCGGTCCATCCGGTAAATACGGTAATGGTTACGGCTATCGTCAATCCTGGTTCTTTCATAAATGATTTGAGGTACTAAAATGTGGGACAGGATGTTAAAAAAGCTATTTATTTGAGCCAGTTCTTTATAGGTTTTTTTATGGACTTCAATAATGACAAATCCATTGAGTTCACCCAGAGACAGCAGGGGAATAACCAGATCAACCTGCAGTTGTTCAAAAAGATCAGGATCGGATTTTTTTAAAATCCTCAGCTTTGCCGGTTTTTCCTTTTGCATTACGATGGGTTTTTTCAGGTTTTTTAAATTGGTGACCAGATATGAATTTTGATTTACCGGTTTCAATTGCAATGTGGAATGACTGCTATAATAGGGTTTGAATTCGGTTTTTTCTTTATTTATAAAAAAGAGGGTATTGTTGACAACGGGGAGATGTTTTTGCAGGAAATCCGGAAGTAGATCCAGAGCCTGCTCAACATAGTTCAAGGTATTTATGAACTCGAGGCTTTCCTTCAGAATGTTTAAATAGTTTTTGTTCATTTCATCTATTTGGATTTAGCAATTTTAATATCGGACAATCACAGCTAATTGCATTTTCTGCCCAGGTTAAATTCCTCCATTTTCCTGTACAGGCGGGTTCTTGAAATGCCTAAAATATCAGCTGTTTTGGTGATGTTATAATTGTTTATCTCCAGAACCTTTTTAATATATTTATTTTCATATTCCTTTAAGGAAACCACATATTTTTTTATTCTTTTTTCATCTGTATTTAAAGACATGAACAAATCATTGGGGGTGATATAATCATCTTCTTTGAAGGCAAAAATGCTCTTAACCGCATTTTTCAATTCTCTGACATTTCCCTCCCAGGGGTATTCTAATAAATATTTTTCGGCATTTTTTGATATTCCCTTTATGTTTTTGTCATAGATATTATTAAAGAGGGCAATAAAATGGTTGAACAGTGGAAGAATATCATCCTTTCTTTCTCTCAGAGGAGAAATGATAATGATGGTTTCCTTTAATCTGAAATATAGATCCTTTCGGAATCGATCGGACTCTACTTCTTTCCAGAGGTCTTTATTGGTTGCCGTGATTAATCGTATGTCAATCTTTTGGGGGTTTTTGTTTCCCAGTTGATAGATTATTTTGTCATCCAGGGTGCGGAGTAATTTTGATTGCAGATTCATGGGCATGTCACTGATTTCGTCAAGAAATAAGGTCCCTCCGTTGGCCTGGATAAATCTTCCGCTGTAGTCTTTGGTAGCACCGGTGAATGCGCCTCTTTTAAATCCGAACAGCTCAGATTCGAAGAGTTGTTCCGGGATGGCTGAACAATTAATGGGTAAAAATAAATTGTTCTTTCGTTTTGAGTTGCGATGGATAAGATGGGCAATAACTTCTTTTCCCACTCCGGTTTCCCCCTGAATGATTACGATATCATCGGTTTCGGCCAATTTTTTTGACTGGTAGATTATCCGTGACATGGATTGGCTTTGAAAGATAATCTGTTCTGCGGCCTGGTCGAATAATAATTCTTTCTTTAAATAAATATTATTTTCTTTTAGGCGGGAGTATTCGATAATTTTTTTCATTTGAATAAATAACAGATCTTCATCCAATGGTTTTTCAAGATAATAAAAAGCACCGTTCTTAATGGCTTCGACCGCACTGGAAATAGTGGCGTGGGCAGTAATAATAATTGTTTTTCCATCTGTTTTTTCCGGAAATTCTTTCAGAAGTTCGATTCCGTTTTTATCAGGGAGTTTTAAATCCAGAATGAATATATTGAATTTATCACTCAACATTTTTTTCTTTGCTGTACCGTAATCCTCGGCTTCTTCAACCTGATAGCCTCTCAACTCCAATAATTTTTTAAGGGAGTTCCTCAGTGATATTTCATCTTCGATGATTAATACCTTGATTTCCATGCTAAAATTATATAAAAATATCAGTAATTAAACAAGTTAAATCATTATGCATCCCCAAAATACCACAATAATTTATAAATATGTGATCATTTTTATCATTCCAAATCTGACTGTTTCGAAACACTACAATTTATTGGCAAGCCTGGAAGGGTTGATGGGAAACCCCATTCGAATGGTAATGAGAACTTGCTGTATCAAATTGATACAATCATGAAATATCCAAAAATGATAATATATCGGCAATATTTGCAATTTTTCAATTATTTCGTATCATTTCGGAACGGTATAAAAATAAATTCGTAATGAAAATAAACCCGAAACCTTTATCGATAGGGGATTTCGAAGGATTTCGGTTTTTGGAATCAAAGTTGCATTACCTATTATTCTGGTACTTAATGTATCTGGAGAATCCAAGATGAAGGTGTTAAAGAGAAAAGCGTATGAAAAGCCAGAATTGAGAAAGTTAAAAGTCATTGACGGCTATATTCAGATCAGGGGTAACTATTATTCCTTAGATCAGATAAGAAGCGACGAAAAAATCCAGCCTCAACCGATCATTAGATTTAAAAAGAGCAAATCCGTGAACTGTCATAAGAATACATCATTTCCCTGATAATGGTTTTAATGGAGATGAGGAAAATGGAAAAAGAGTATTGCGAGATATATAAAAATCACTCATTTTTTAATGGGTCGTTTACCAGAGAAAAATTGATTATCCTGATTAGCCTGAAAGAAAAAGAAGGATGGAGATACCTGGGTAATAAAGCCAGTTTAAAAATTGGAAGTTTTGGTATGGGATTGGGTGATTCAGATCTTTTGTTTTCAAAAATTGTTGCCATACTGGAACGGGAAAAGAATAGGAGAAGTAGCTGATACACCTTTCAGCGGGTTGAGCTTCTTTCATGGGTTTGATTCCCTTCTGGATCATAGATTATAAAAACTGTAAAAATCAAATATTTCTGATGTCCTGTTGTTAACTGGAAAAACTCAGAATTTTTCCGGTACCCATTCGGATGAAATGTTTACCGTAGGCTTTTTTAAAAGCCTCGAGCTGTTTATCTCCGGTGCAGTGAGTGGGTCCCACTTTTTCCACTCCCAGTTTCTTAAATTGCCGGATAATTTTCTGCATTTCCGGCATTGATTTTCCCATCAGGTGAAAACCACCAAACACCATATGGATTTTTTTTCCGAGGATTCGTTTTGATTTTTCAATGATTTTTACAATGCCGGGATGGGAGCATCCGGTAATCAACACTCCCCCTTTATCCGTATCCAGTATGATTGACTGTTCCGGGATTTGGTCTCCTATCTGTCCGGTCAGGTAAACATTATTGCATATTTTTCGGGATTGAGTAACCGCTATGGCATCTGCCCCATGCTTTTTAACTCCGGTAAAGAAGGCATCGGAAAAAACATGAGGAATATAGACGGAAACCCGGTGGTTTTCCTTCAGCAGTGAAAACAGTCCGCCGGTATGATCACCATGATCGTGAGACAGAACAATGAGTTCGACTTCCTGGATGTTGACCTGCAGTTTTTTGATATTATGAAACAATATGTCTGGCTTGGTACCGGTGTCGAACAGGATGGTTTTTTCAGTCCCTTGGATCAAGCAGGAAAATCCCCAATCCGCCCGGGTTCCCTCGGTATAAACATAATTATCATATAAAATGGTAATCGTTATATTACCGGAATGAGCCGGTAGAATCTGGAGAAGAAACAAAATAAATAAAGATAAATAAAAAAACATAAGATATTTATTCATGATTCTCTCCTTTTTTATTTTGGTGTTAATATGAATATACTAATTTTTTTGATTATTTATTTTAACATGTTTATGAAAATTTTGGAATGTTTCTGATTCTCAGAGTCGGTTAATGCATAAGAAAAATTTTTTTTGCATATCATAAGTTGAGAACTGCACATGGAAAATATTTTTTAAGCAATACATCGGTTGCCGGGGGTTCAGGGGGAAATCCGAAGTTTCTTCAAATACTGCTGATAAAGGTTTTTCAAGTTCCGGTTGATGGTGATACCCTGTAGAAAGGAAGCCCGGGCCTTCTCTTCGAAACGTTGATTCTGGTC
>DAOWKX010000166.1 GCA_030639705.1 Candidatus Aminicenantota bacterium | reverse complement strand
CCTGAATCTTTGATTTTTTGAGAGTGCTTTGCCATCACCATGACCTCATCGTCAAGACCCGGGATAATCAAATCGATACTGTGCTTTTTACAGACCTTTATTAATTCATCGATGTAATTATCAGCATAAATTGTGGGTATATAATCATATTCATCACAATCATAGGCACCATACGCAAAAGGATTATTCCCCAACCCTATGGTTTTAACCGGTAATTGTGAAAGATTCAAGGAGTTAATAACCGATTGACCGACACCGCTTCCAATACAGGAGACCCCGATGCAGAAAATATCCTTTTTCATGTTTAAAAGGCCTTGTAAAACCTTTTTGAATTAATCAATTCTAACTAAATCTCTGTTCTCACAAAATAAAATTAATGTTTCTTCTCTATTTCAAACTAATTGCTCTATCTAAGTCACTATATTATAGCAATTCATATTAGCCGAGTAAACGTACATGATTATCAATAGTATTTCTATTTTTTGTGAATTTTTTCTTTTATTCTCTTTATATGCCCTCTTCCCAGCCCTTTGACCTCACAGCCCAATTCAAGATAGCGGCTTATTTTATCATCACCCAGAACCCCGAAACAATCGATAACCGCAATTGGTTTACCTATTTTTTCGATGATATTATCCGGATTCAAATCAATATAGTCATTGTGTCTGACCGCAAACACCAGGACATCAATATCATACAGGGCTTTATCCAGATCTTTTTCAATATTTAAATCTTTGAGTTTCTTCTGATTTCTAAAAAAAACCTGCTTGCTATGATTTGGATAAATTTCCTGATTTTTAAACTCCCACCATATATCCACATAAGGATCATGAACCCGGATCTCAGCTCCCATTTCAGATAATTTTCGTATCAATATTTCCGAACCGCTGTATCTCGTATCGCCCACATCCTCTCTATAAGAGGCCCCCAAGATCAACACTTCAGCACTGGCAATGGGTAGCCCCATATTGCGTAAGCCATCACGAACCAGTTGAGCGGCATGAAGCGAGCGGGTATCATTGATATCAATGGCAGCCGGTGTTAGTTTAAATATGTCATCTTCAAAGCCTAATATATGCCGGTAGGCCCATATTCCCAGACCCCCATCTTTTGGGAGGCAATAGCCTCCTATCCCGGGTCCGGGGAAAATCAGGTTACTGTGAGTCGGGCGACGTTTAATGGCTTCGATCACCTTTATAATATCCACTCCATTTCTTTCAGCAAACAAACTCCACTCATCCATAAAGGCCAAAATGGTTGCCCGATAACTATTCTCAATGATTTTTGCGGTTTCAGATTCAATGGGACGATCCAGAACAGTCAGGGGAAATTCATCTGTATTCAGAACTTCATTTAAAAAACGAACCACTCTTGATTTTGCTTCTTCATTCACCCCGCTGCAAACCCGCCAGAAATCCCTGACCGATTTTACATAATCTTTTCCGGGCATCACCCGTTCATAACTGTGGGCTAACAGCGGATCGGTTTTTATTCCTCTATTTTTAAAAATTCGTCTCATTAAGGGTAAAGCCACCTGTTCGGTGGTCCCGGGTGCCACCGTGGTTTCAATTAAAACCAATGTTTCAGGTGAAATATGTTCGGCAATAATCCCAAGCGATTCTTCGAGTGCTTCCATATCAACGTTTCCTGTGATAACCTTGCCCAGATCCTCTTTTACATAATCAAGCTGCACATCCACTATTACCACATCAGCCAGAGACAATACATCATTGGTATAGGTGGCGATCAAGGTCTTCTTCTGCTTAACACAACGGGCAAACATGGGTTCTACTTCTGGATCTTCTGCTTTTATCGGAGCCAGACCCAGATTAATGGTAGGAATCTTCCAGAAACTTCTTGAACTGGGACGCTGCATGCCAATAACAAATTTAGGCGATTTACCATTCTCATCGGTCGTGTCAGCCACAATGGCAGCCATGACCGAGCCCACAAAACCCACACCCATGACAACCACAATCTCCTGACCTTGGTTTTTTGCTTCTTTGACTAACTTCTGAACTTTCTCAAATTCTTTTTGGTAATCTTCTTCTGTTGGTAAGGTGTATTCAATGCCCTCCGGGCTAATAGATACATTTTTCGTCATTTTATATCCTTTGTGTTTATGATTTTTGGATTAAATAGTTTCGGGTTATCCAATCATTTAATGAGGTTAACCTCAGGTGGAATTGAGAATGATAAGCTCCCGCCGTTAGGCCTTTAGAGGCCTTTTCCAATGATGTCTGGCCAGTAAAAATGTTGAGAATTATTTCCTCAATAAAAAAACTTTTAAATTATATTTTTAAAGATCTTTTTATCCATACTTTGTGCCACATTTTTGGGTATGGTAACACTCAGGAATAAAAGAACCATAACCTGTAATTTCATTCTCCAAATCTCCATCAATTTCATTAGCATAAAACGCTTTGATTGTCAACGTTTCATCGGGTTCCAATGTTCATTTTTTTTAAATCAATACCGGGTTTTGACCCATTCTTGACATCAATGACCAAAAATGAGAAAATACAAAGGGCTGATTTATGTTTATTAACCATACTTCTAAAGAAGTTACAGCTAAAATTGTTTATTATGGCCCTGGTTTGAGTGGAAAGACCACCAACCTTCAATACATCTTTTCGGTAACCAATCCCCAGTCCAGAGGAGAACTGGTCAGTATAGAAACCGACATCGAAAGAACCCTGTTTTTTGACTTGCTACCGATTAATGTGGGATTGGTAAAAGGATATCAGACCAAATTTCAGCTCTACACAGTTCCCGGTCAAATTTTTTATAATTCAACCCGTAAACTGGTTTTAAAAGGAGTCGACGGCATTGTGTTTGTCTGTGATTCACAGGAACCAATGGAAAAAGCCAACATCGAAAGTTTTGAAAATTTAGAATCCAATCTGAAAGAATACAATCAAAATTTAAAAGATATCCCCTATGTTTTTCAGTATAACAAAAGAGATTTAGCTAACTTACTCTCCATTGAAAAACTGAACAAAGTATTAAATTCAACTGATAAATCCTTCTTCGAAGCCATTGCCAAAAGAGGACAGGGTGTAATTGAAACCCTCCGGGAAATTTCCAGCCTCACTCTACTTCGTATAAAAAGATCACTCGATCACTCTCAACAAGTAACAAAAGAAAGAATATCAATCGACTTTGATACCAATAAAAATCAGGAGATTATCAAAAAAGAGGAATTACCTTATAAAAAAATTTCTTTGGATAACATGTCCAACTTCAATGAAAATGAATTTAATCTGGAACTGGATCAAACCAATGAAAGAGAGGAAGAATTAAAAGTCATTGAAAAAACAGTCAAGGATTCAGGGTTGAACCTGCTCAACACCATGGAGGATAAATCGAGAATTACGATCATAAAAAAAATTCCCCTGAACGAATCACAACTGTCAATTGAAGTAAAGGATTCCCATTCTAATATTTTAGAATCCGTTAAACTTGATCTTCATCCGGAAATCAAAAAAATCACCTTAATTCTTGATGTCAAAAAATAAATTCTGGTTCTTAATAATTATTCTTCTTTGGATTAATAATTGTTCGACCATTCATAAAAATCCTATTCAGAAAAATAGAGTTCATCCCCTTCCATCCCACCATCAGAGAGCCCAGCTCAACTATTTGCAGGGGAAAAAAATGCTTT
>DAOWKX010000030.1 GCA_030639705.1 Candidatus Aminicenantota bacterium | reverse complement strand
GCATCTCTCAACTCCTTTCCCAGGAGCAGTTTTGATTTCCAGCCAATAAATCGCCCCTCTCTTAAAAAGGCATCCGCCTCAACCATTCGCCTGGAAACTGCTAATATCAAAGCCATGGTCAGGTCTGCGGTCGCATCAGTAAGAATATCCGGGGTGTGGGTCACATATATGCCCTTTTCCATGGCATATTTAAAATCTATATTATTATAACCAACTGCATAATTGGCAATAATCTTTAAATTCTTTCCACAGGATATGACCGCCTGATTGATATCATCCGACAAAAAACTAATCAGGGCTTCGGTATCTGGATTTTCTTCAATAATCTCTTCGAGGTTTTCGGAACTCTCCTCAACAATAATTAATTGATATTCATCTCTTAATTTTTCTATTGCTCTATCCTGATAAATTTGGGTTAAAACCACCTTTTTTTTCATAGTCTATTTTTCTCCTCACATCATTTCTTGAAAAATTATCAAACAGGTATTTTATTTTCATCCAGCAAATAATCGATATAACCGAATGTCCTGACGAACTCGCACTTAAACCCTTTGGTATCTGAAAACGGTTTGATTCCCTCTTCGGTCACCCGGTCAGATATGACCACAAGGGCAACAAAGGATTTTTTTAAATAAATCCGAAGGGGAAACAATTCCATTTCAACCACCTGAATACCCCGATTAATCTGGGTTCTCAACCATTTCCGGGTTTCCCGCTGGACGATATCCACACTGACTGCTCTGACTTTTTCAAATTCCCCGGAGCTTAAATCCTTGAGTTCCAGGGTTTTCCGGGTGGAAAAAAATCTGAAAATCCCGCTGGCTGCCACCGAAGTGATATGTAAGGAACAGGGGCGGTCCCGGTTTTTTTCCAGACTGCCGGCAGTCCCCAGGAAAAATATCTCTTTTTCTTTTATTCCCTCTATAAATTCCAGCAGGGTTAAGAGATAGGGATACCCTAAAAAACCGGTAATCAGGGCATATCTCTCCAGGACCAGAACCTCACTGCCCAGAAGAAAAAAAGACCTGAGGGCCCTTTTCTTTATTTTCTGAAAACAATCAGAATCGTAAAAATGAGGAATCAATACCACTGAGTCAGGAATATCGATTTTTTTTGGGGAAAATAGCGTTTTAGTCATAAAAAAGAGTGTAAATTATACAACACTTTTCCTGAGTTGCAAAATAGCCTCTCGAAAAATCCCTAGGTAATTTGACTTTCTAAGGTATTTTCTTTAATATCTAGTCTAGATGAAAAAAGGAATTTCCTATGAGATTCTTTCATGGAATATCCTGACTCAACGAGCAATGATCCGATTTTGAGCTCGATTCATCATGCATAAGAAACAGATCCTAATCAATTCCATAATGACAGTCCTCCAGATCGTTTTAATTTCCGTCGTATTGTTCTTTCTCTATAAGTTCTTGTTGGGAACCATCGGTGCAGAGCAATTTGGAATTTGGTCGCTTGTCCTGGCTACGACTGCTGTTACCCAAATCGCCGATCTGGGGTTTTCTGGGGGTGTCGTCAAATTTGTCGCAAAATATGTTGCCCGAGAAGAAAAGGAAAATGTCTCGGAAATCATTCAAACAGCTGTTCTTACAGTCGGCGTGACGGTCGGTTTGGTTTTAATCATTTTCTTTCCGCTTATTAAGTGGGCAATAAGTCTGGTTATACCGTCTGAATCCCTTTCCTATGCCCTGGCTATACTGCCCTTTGCCTTCTTAGCCCTTTGGGAGTGTATCGTCACTAGCATATTTCAATCAGGGCTTGATGGCCATCAGCGCTTCGATATTCGCAGCCTCATTCTAATTTCAGGAGCTGTCTTCCATCTGCTTCTCTGTTTCTGGATTGTTCCCAGGTACGGCCTCATGGGATTGGCTTATGCCAAAGTCATCCAAAACACTTCCGTGATGATTGTCTCATGGTTTGCGTTGAAAAGAATCATTCCTTCCCTCCCTGTCATTCCGTTCAAGTGGAATAGGGTTTTGTTTAAAGAAATGATCGGCTATAGCATTAACTTTCAAATCATCTCAATGGCAACCATGCTTTATGACCCGATCACAAAGGCACTTCTTAGCAAATTCGGAGGTCTTACGATGGTGGGTTTCTATCAAATGGCCAGCAAATTGATTCAAAAACTCCATGCTTTGGTTACTGCGGCCAATCAAGTCCTCGTGCCGATCTTTGCAGATTTAAAAGAAAAAATCCCTGGGAAGATCCAGAACATCTATTCGACTTCATATCAATTGCTGTTCTATCTGGTTTTTCCAATTTAT
>DAOWKX010000241.1 GCA_030639705.1 Candidatus Aminicenantota bacterium | reverse complement strand
TTACACTGCACAATCAGCTCTTTTATGACATTGCTGGAGGCAATAATTTGAACATCCCCGGAAGAATCGGGAAAATCCAGATCCCCTTCCTCTAAAAAGGAGCTCTTTTCATCCCCTTCCACTCTCTTCAGGAGCCGGGATAAGAGGTGGATCTCTTCGGCCAAGGAGTTGAGAAAGGGAATAATTTTTTTTTCTTTACTTCTTTGATCCTTTGCATAGATATATATTAATACGACATTTTGGGTGTCCATTTTAAATGGGAAAGAATGGAAGTGGTAACCGGTTCCTGGAATTTTTTGAGTGGTTGCTTTTTTGAAAATTTGCCGGTTTTTTAAAATAAGATCAAACAGATCCACAGCCTTTTCAGGATCTCTCTTTACAGACAGAAGAACATTTATTTCATCATCCAGCTGGGAAACCAGAAAAAGGTTTCCAAAATGTTTCAGTCCGGACAAATGGTATGAAAGGTCTGATAGAAAATCTGAGATGTTCCTCCTCCTGAGACCACTGCGAAGAATCTGCTTCAGCATCTCATTGTAAACATCAACCATGGCCTTGGTTTTAAGGGGCCGGAATTTTCGTTTGTTGTCCTTTGAAATCCCATTAAAAACAGGTGCCAGCTGGGCAGCAATCTTGAATTCCTCCAAAGTGCCCTCTTTCAGAAATATCTCCACTCCCCCGATACTGAAGGATTCTCCGGGTTTTAAAATCGCCTCTTTGACTTTTTCGGTTTTGATAAAAGTTCCATTGGAGGAATTAAGGTCCTGGATCTTTATGGCCTTCCCTTCTATTTCAACTTTGATATGAACGCGGGATATGAATTCATCATCAATCATCAAATCATTTGTTTCCCCTCTGCCAATGGTCATGCTCTTTTTTTTCAATGGGAATTTTTTTATATACCCCTCGCTGTGATAAAGCAGATATTTCATGAACCCATTTTAACAAAGAATATGTATGATTGGAAGGATTTTTATCGGGTTGTTATTCTCGGGTGCTTAATTATTTTATTCTGCAAGCAGTTCTTCCACTGCTTTCTTTAACTTATCTTTTCTCAGTCCGAAGTGCCTTAAAACGCCTTTTTTGTCAACCAGCCAGTAGGAGGGGATGGAATTTAGGCCATAAAGTTTGGCGGTTTCATCTTTCCAGCCCTGGCCAGTATAAGAAATTTTCCATTTCAAATTCTCTTTTTTCACATAGGCTTCCAATTTTTCCTGGCTGTTATCCAGGCTGATACCGATGATTTCGAATCCTTTAGGATTTAGTTCGTGGTAATATTTTTTTAAATCCGTAATACCCGACAGACAGGGCCTGCACCAGGTTGCCCAGAAGTCAATAAGGACTACTTTCCCCCGGTGTTCTGAAAGTTTATATATTTTTCCGGAAAGAAGTTTGATCTTAAAATCTTTTGCCTGTTGATCGATACCGATTCTGTTTTTAATTTGGTCAAGGGCTTTTTTAAAGCGGCCTTCCTCCTGAATCAGGGTGAAATCTTTTTCGTAGAGATAGGTGAAAGATATAAATCCCCTGTTGATAGCTTCATCCAGCCAGTTCAGAGCCTTTTCTTTATTATTGAGTTTTATATAAAATTCAATTAAATCAAAACAGCTCCAGGGAGATTTTCTTTTGGATATTTTCTCTTTTTTCAGAGCCACCTCAAGAGCTTTCTGGTATTTTTTTTGACCTTTGAATACCATGAGCATGGCTCCCAGGCGTTCGGTTTCATCGGAAATATATTTTTCAATATGGGGCAATATGTCATCATAACGCTTCAGTTCGATCAGGGTGTAAAATTTCCATCTGATTAATCTCTGGTTGTCCGGAAAGTCTGCCAACCCCTTATCAATGAGTTGCAGTGCTTTGTTTAAGTTTTTAGCTTCAAAAAGCTGGTCAATCTCTTGCATTAATTCTTTTTCTCCTGAGATAAGGAATATAGAAAGCAGTAAAAAAAACACTCCCAGCACAATAATTTTTTTCATCAGGATCTCCTTTTTTTGATTTTTTATTGTAATACAGTTTTGAATATAATACAACCAAAAAAGTATAGTTTCTTTTAAAAACTTCAATATGGTATGATTTTTTCTGTTTTTCTGATACAAGTAAATATATATTATTTTAAGGAGAAGCTGTGGATTTTTTGGAACTGGTCAAAAAAAGGAAAAGTGTTCGACGTTATATTTCAAAACCGGTTTCCCGTGACCTGATTGATCGCTGTCTGGAAGCTGCCCGACTGGCCCCTTCTGCATGCAATTCCCAGCCCTGGTCATTTATTGTCGTAGAGGATAAGAAAACCAGGCATGAAATAGTAAAAAAAGCCCTGTCCGGAATATATCGGGCCAATGCTTTTGTCCGGGAAGCTACGGTACTCATCGTGGTGGTGACTGAACACTCCAGTTATATTGCCCGTATGGGCGGTCAATTGAGGCATGTCAAATACAGTCTCATTGATATTGGGATTGCCGGTGAGCATCTGATTCTGCAGGCAGCGGAACTGGGACTTGGAACCTGCTGGCTGGGCTGGTTTAATGAGAAAGCGGTAAAGAAGATACTGGGATTGTCACGGTATAAACACATTGATGTGATGATCAGTCTGGGATATCCGGAAGCGGGTATGGAAAAGACCAGAAAACGAAAATCAATGGAAAAAATCAGGAAATATTTTAATACTTGAATACGGGGAAAAAAATAGTTTGAGCAATTTTAGTTTAAAAAATAAATTGAGTACCGGAGTGAAATTTGATACACTGTAATTATGAAGATAAGGAGAAAATCATGGAATCGAATATGGACATAAAGAATTTTGAGCAACAGATCAATGAGCTTTATGAAAAACTGACCACAACTGAGATGGATTATTTTGAGTTACTGGGGGTGCCGAGGACAGCCATAACCAAGGATATTGAAATTGCCTTTAAAAAACAGTCAGCTGAATTTTCTGCTGATCAACTTGAGAAACTTCGTGATCCAGAGTTAAAGCAAAAGGTGAAAATGATCGCTGATAGGATCAAGAGGGCCTATGAGGTGTTAAGCGATTATGATAAGCGGGGCAGGTATGAGGATAGGGGATATCGCGAAGCCGGGCCCCAGGATGAGAAAGAAGAAGATCCTGTGGAGATTGCCAAGATATTATATAAAAAGGCCAAAACACTTTATAATCGTCAGGACTATAACATGGCCATCGCAGCACTGGAGAAAGCCATTCATCTGGATTCCGGCAAACCAGACAACTATTATTTGTTAGGGGTCTGTCAAAGCAGGATTCCGGCTTTAATACGGGAAGCGGAAAAAAACCTTTTAAAAGCAGTGGAGATGGAACCCTGGAATGCCGAACATTATGCAGCCCTTGGGATGATTTTTTATTCTGAACGATTGTTTTCCCGGGCAGAGTCATATTTTCGTCAGGCTCTGTCAAAGGAGCCCAGCCATATGTTAGCCAGAAAAAAATTGGAGGAGATTGCCGGTCCTGAAAAAAAGCCCATGGATTTGCTGAAAGATGGCCTTCAAAAGGTGTTCCCCACTTTTTTTGGAAAAAAGAAGAAATAATTTTTTATTTTCTGTGACCCGTACTTGAATCAAACCGGTTTGTTCTTTCGTCTTCGAATTGCAGGGGATTTAAAATCGACCTTGACGCTGAAAACCGGATATAATATAATTTTGCACAATGAAAATCAAAAAGATTATTTATCTGGTGAGGCCTGGAACAACACCTCGCATCTGAGAGATTTGACATGAAATATTTACAGAAAGATTTGAGCGCAAAACTGGTTGATTTATTAAAAAAAGATTTCCAACTGAAACCGGAAGATATCCAGTTTTCTATCCCACCGGATCGAAGGTTCGGAGACCTTTCCACCACGATTCCATTTGTGATTGCCAAGCGAACCGAACAGAAACCATTTTTAATTGGAGAAAAAATCATCAAAAAAATCAGAAAAACCTTTGATTTTTTTCTGGATATAAAACTAGCTGGAGGGGGATTTGTCAATTTTTATTTTAAAAAAAATTTTTTATTATCCTATCTTATTGAAAATCTGAACCACATATCTCCTGAAAAAAACCAGAAGGTGATTGTTGAACATACTAGCATTAATCCTAATAAATCTGCTCATATCGGTCATTTGAGAAATGCCTGTCTGGGAGATACCTTGACCAGAGGATTACGATACCTGGGCTATGGGGTGGAGGTACAGAATTATATTGATGACACCGGGGTCCAGGTAGCAGATGTTGTCTGGGGATTACTTCAATACCGGAAAATGAACATTCAGCAGATTAAAGGGCAGGACAACCTGGCCTCCTATTTATGGGATTTGTACTCCGATGTCCATCGGATGGTTGAAGAGAAGAGTGAAATTACCCAGCAGATCAGAGAGGTTTTAAAGCGGATTGAATTGAAAAAGAATCCGGAATTTGAGATGAGCCGTTTTATCTCTAACACTGTATTGGAAAACCATATCCGGTTAATGGAATCAGTGGGGATTCGCTATAACCTTCTGGTGAGAGAGAGTGATATCATCGAATTGGAATTCTTTGAGCTGGCTTCGAAGATTTTAAAAGAAAAAAAAGTCATGTACCCTTCAGAAGATCCGGTAAAAGAGGGCTGTTGGGTAATTAAGTATAACCGGGAGAATATTGAAAAAATAATTATCCGATCTGATCATACCATTACCTATATCGGTAAAGATATTGCTTATGCTCTCTGGAAGGTGGGACTCTTAGGAAAAGACTTTTTTTATCAGTCATTCTATGAGTACCCGGATTCAGAAAAATTGTATATAACCGGTACAGGTTCACATTCTGAGAGCCCGGCCTTCGGAAATGCCAGACAGATATACAATGTGATCGGGAAACGTCAATCCTATTTGCAGAATATCATTTCTCAAGTGTTAGGTTCACTTGACAACGGTCAGCTTGGAAAGCATTTCATTCACTTTTCCTACGAGATGGTTTCACTTACTTCCAGGTGTGTCCAAGATATGGGTTTTGAGATCTCTGAAAGGGATAAAGCCAAACCGTTTGTTGATGTTTCAGGACGAAAAGGAATTGCGGTTAAAGCAGAGGAGTTGATCAAAAAATTAACTGATAAATCACTGGAAGAAGTCAGATTACGAAATCCGGGTCTGGATGATGAATCGGCGGATCAAATTGCCAGGGATATTGCCATTGGTGCCCTGAGGTATTTTATGATCAAATTCAATTCCAATTCGGTGATTGCCTTTGATTTTCAGGATGCCCTGAGCTTTGAGGGTGATTCAGGTCCTTACCTCCAGTATACCCTGGTAAGACTAAATAGCATATTAAAAAAAATGGGCGACCAGCTAGTTGATCCCGACATAAAAGAACTGGATATGGAGCTTTTGAACGAAAAAGAGTCCGGTATATTTTATGAGATTTTATTACAGGTTTCACAGATGGATCTGCAGATTGAGTTTGCCATAGAGAGTAAAGAATTGTCTGTTATTACAAGCTATACTTATTCGTTGTGCCAGAAATTCAACCATTACTATCATCTGTTTCCCATTATTTCGGAGCAGCGTTTGGATATTAAAAAATTGCGTTTAAGTCTGATTCTTTTGATAAAGAAAAAATTGGAGGTGCTGTTTGGGATAATTGGCATTCCGATTCCGGAAAGAATGTGATTCCCTTCCGTAGGCGTCATGATTGAAGTAGAGAATCTTTCTAAACGTTTCGGGAACCTCGAGGCAATAAAAGATATTTCCTTCTCAGTTGAAAAGGGGAAAATCTGGGGTTTCCTGGGTCCCAATGGGGCGGGGAAAACCACTACCATGAGAATTCTCACAGGCTATCTTCCTCCTTCTTCAGGTACTGCCAGAATCAGCGGACTGGATGTTACTGCTGATCCAAACCGGGTGAAAAAAAAGGTTGGTTATCTGCCCGAGATTGTTCCGATATATCCGGAGATGACAGTGAAAGAGTATTTACGGTTTATTGCTGAAATTTCCGGTATTCAGCGGAAGAAAATAAATTCTGCTGTCCAAGGAGTGGTGGAAAGAGCCCATTTAAAAGAGGTTTACTCCCGACTGGTCAAGAATATCTCCAAGGGATATCGGCAGCGGCTGGGCATTGCCCAGGCCATCATCCATGAACCGGAAATTCTCATACTGGATGAACCCACCATCGGGCTTGATCCTGCTCAAATTATTGAAATCAGGGAAATGATCCAATCTTTCAGGGGAAACACCACCATTATTCTATCTTCTCATATTCTACCTGAAATCAGTCAAGTTTGTGATGGGGCTGTGGTGATCAAGGAAGGTCAGTTGATGGCCAATATGACCCGGGATGAGTGGAACAAAAACCTGGAGATCATTCTCACTTCCCAGCAGGGAATAGCTGAACAGGAGCTTAAAGCCAAATTCCCCGGCATCCAAGCTGTTAAGCTTATAAAGAATTCCCTGATGATAACCTTTAATGATATCATCTCCAATATTAATCCCCTTCTTCAATATTTGATCCGTCAAAGAGTTGTAATAAAAGAAGTCAAGGCTGGTTTGGAAGGATTATATATGAATATCATTTCCACCGAGGGTTCTCAACCAGGACTCAGCGGGAGTCATCAATGAGAAATATCTGGATTATAACCAAAAAAGAGTTGAAGGGTTTTTTATATACCCCTATTGCTTATATCATCACGGCCTTTTTTCTTCTGGTTTCCGGTTTTTTCTTTTATAATATTGTGGTCTGGTTCAGTGGTCAGTCAGCCAGAATGATGCAAAATCCCTATTACGCCAATCAATTGAACCTGAATAAAATGGTTTTTGAATCCTACTTTAACAACCTGGCCATTATATTGATGTTTCTTCTCCCCCTGTTAACCATGAGGCTTTTATCAGATGAAAGAAGGATGAGAACCGAAGAGTTATTACTGACCTCTCCATTGAAAATTTCTTCCATTATCTTGGGAAAATACCTGGCTGCCTTGATTATCTATAGCTTGATTTTGATGTTAACCGCTACCCATTCCATTTTCATTATTATTCACGGTAATCCCCAAATCGTTCCCCTGGTAACTGCTTATCTGGGTCTTTTTTTGATGGGAGCGGTGTTTATTGCCATTGGAATATTTGCTTCTTCCCTGACCGAGAACCAGATCATTGCTGCGGTTATCTCCTTTTCAACCATTCTTTTAATCTGGGTGATATCCTGGATCGGTGAGGGTGCCGGTGCTGGGTGGAAAGGCATTCTGTCCTATTTATCCTTTTTTTCACATTTTCAGAACATGATAAAAGGAGTGGTAGACACCAAAGATATCGTGTATTACCTGTCTTTTTCTTTTATGGGTATCTATTTTGCCTACACGGTATTTGAATTTAAAAAATGGAGGTAGAGCTGAAAAGGATATTTCAATATCTGAATTATGGAGCCATTGCTTTTTTGATTGTGGGGTTTGCGCTGTTACAAAGTTATGGGAAAAATTTTGTGCCCGGGATTGCCCTATTGGTTGCTGGAATTGCGACCTTTGTGATTTATTTTTCCCTGAACATCAATCGGTTCAGGGAAAAAAGCACCCGAATGAATTTCATTTTCGCCTCCAATATCTTTGTTATTCTATTGTTGACAATTGCCATTTTGGCTGCGGTTAATTATCTGGGTACCCGGGTTCATAAACGTTATGATTTTTCAGAAGGGAAAATTCATTCCCTGTCAGACCAGTCCGTCCGGATTACAAAAAACCTCCGAAAGGATTTGAACATCAGAGGATTTCTCACCCGGGAGAATCCTTCTTCGTATACCTTTAAATCCCTGATGGAGATTTACAGCTACTATTCTGATAAAATCAAATTCGAGACCATTGATCCGGATAAGAACCCCTCTGCGGTGAAAGCCTACAACATAACCAGTGACGGAACCGTTATTATTGGCTACGGTAAAAAGGAAACCCGGATTGAACAGATCTCGGAGGAGTCGATTACCAATGCCATCATACAGGTCACCCGGGACACCCGAAAGGTCGTTTATTTTATTCAGGGACATGGTGAACCGGATCCGGCTCAGGAGGGTGAAAATGGTTTTTCAGAGGTAAAAAATAATCTGGAAAAATTATCCTACCGGGTGAAAAAACTGGTTTTGCTTCAGGAAACAACAATCCCGGAAGATGCCTCGGTTTTGGTGATCGCCGGCCCCCAACAACCACTGTTTAAGAAAGAGTTGGGCATGATCGAAGAGTTTATCAACCATCAAAACGGCCAGGTGTTTTTTATGTTAAACCCGGGAGAAGGAGAAGAACTGAAACCGCTGTTAAAAAAGCTTGGTATCCGGATTGAAGATGATGTGATAGTGGATACGGTATCCACGGTCATGGGAGGGGATTATTTTATTCCAGTTGTGGCAAATTATCCAGATCATGCTATTACCAGGCATTTCAACTATGCCACCTTTTTTCCCCTTACCAGGAGTTTATCCAGAGTATCACCACCACCCGGGGATGTCAGTGTTACTTTTGTGGCATCTACCAGTCCCAATTCCTGGGGTGAGCAACAGTATGCAAGAGAGATTAAAACCGATAAGATCGTAAAAAATCCGGAAGACAAGGCCGGCCCGCTGGATATCATCGCAGCCATTGAACTGAAAAAAGATGGTGATAAAACATCCAGGGTGGCGGTATCAGGTGATTCTGATTTTGTGATCAATAAATATTACTATTTTTCTGCCAACGGTAATCTGTTTAACAATATCATATCCTGGCTTGCAGATGAAGGGGACCTGGTGGCCATTTCAGCCAGGACAGCCACTCCCAGTATGCTTACTCTGACCCGGAGTGATAGCCAGCTCCTGTTTTATTATACCATGATTATCTTGCCCCTTCTTGTTTTTATGGTTGGAATCGGAGTCTGGCTCTACCGGAGAAAATTATGAAACTAAAACAGATAGGGAGCCTGGTGGTTATCCTGGCAGTACTTTTTATTCTCATCCATATGGTCAATAAACAGGAGGTCCGGGAGCAGGAAAGTGCTGGACGGCTGCTGAACTTGAAACCGGAAATGGTAAAGAAGATCGAACTTCTCAGAGGAGAAAAAACTTTCAGATTTGTAAAGCAAAACCATGGCTGGTACCTTGAAGAACCGGTTAAAACCAGGGCGGATAAACGGGTGATTGAGAGTATTCTGGATGATTTTTGCGCCCTGAAGTATGAAAGGCCGGTTGAGAGTAACACCCGGGATCTGAAAAAGTACGGCCTGGGACAACCGAAAATCCAGTTGAGGTTATATGAGGATAAAAAACCGGCGCCCTCTTTTACCATTCAACTGGGAAATCAGAATTCAATGGATTCGACCTCCTATACCAAACTTGAACGGAACAATGATGTGGTACTAATCACTGCTTATAAAAGGGATCAGCTGGAAAAAGATTTGTTTGATTTCCGGGACAAGAAATTTTTTCATTTTGAACAGACAGAAGTAAAACGCCTGTCTTTCAAAAGTCAGGAAAAGGAATTTGTGTTCAAGAAAAAAAACAATACCTGGTTCTTGGAAAAACCTCTCTTTTCTCTGACCTCTGAAATTGTATTATCAGATATTGTATCCTCTGCATCTCAGTTAAAGGCTAAGGCCTTTGTGGCTGTTGGGAGCCCCGGACATTTAAAGACCTTTGGAGTGGATACCCCGCTGGTTGAATTGAAGCTCAGCCTCGAGAAGGGTGAGAAAATATTAAAGATTCTGCGAAAAGAAGACAAATTATATGGCTATTCATTGGATTTTCCGGAAATATGTGAGATTGAAGAGAAGTTCATCGATCAGTTCAATAAAGAGCTTGATGATTTCAGAGAACACAAAGTTGCCCGTTTCTATGCTTTTGATGTGCAGGAGATGACTTATTCCGGTGATGGATTGACTGTAGGTGTTCGCAAAAGTAATGATTTCATATGGAACTGGATCAATCCCTTAACGAAAAAACAGGTTAACGGGGATAAAGTGAATGATTTTCTGACGGCCATCCAGGACCTGGAAGCTGACTCTTTTCTGGACCAACCGACCGGAGCAGAATCTTTTTCATTTTTCCTGGAAATGAAGCTGGATGATGAAAATAATGAAGACAGGACAAAGACTGTTCAGCTTTCCTTTTCCAGGAGCAAAGAGGATTTTATTTTAGTCAAAAACCGGGACCTTCCCTATTTGTTCAGGATCTCAAGCGATTTCATCGGTAAATTACCTCAAAAGTTAGAAGATTTTATTAAAAAAGAAAAATAAGTTGTGATTATTTATGGGGTCAATTCTAATTTTATTGTAATCAGGTCATATTTTTTATATAATACCTTTGTAGAATGAAACCAGAATTTTTTTATCAACCAGATTTCTGGACTCATTTGTTGCTTCTCGATAGCTACAGATAAAGTAAAAAGAATCATATTTGAGTTTTAATAACCCAAACTATGGAGGAAGATATGAAAAGAATTTTGGTTACCGGCTCAGTGGGACAGATAGGGTCCGAACTCACAATGGCTCTTCGTAATAAATACGGAAATGACAATGTGGTGGCAGGTGTTAATAAAACCATGCCCACCGGTGAGTTGAAAGATTCAGGGCCCTTTGAGATTGTGAATTGCACAGAAATAGAGGCAGTAAACAATGTGGTGAAAAAATATGAGATTGACACCATATATCACCTGGCCGCTCTGCTATCCGCAGTTGCCGAGAACAATCCCCGGTTGGCCTGGGAAGTAAATGTGAATGCACTGGTCAAGGTTCTGGAAATCGCCCGTGAGCATAGATGTGCTGTTTTTACCCCGAGCTCAATCGGTGCTTTTGGACCCACTACACCTCCGGATAACACACCTCAGGATACCCTGCAGCGACCCACTACCATGTATGGGGTAACAAAGGTTTCCGGGGAGTTGTTGTGTGATTACTACTATTATAAATTCAGGGTTGATACCCGGGGGTTGCGCTATCCAGGGATCATATCATATGTAACTCCCCCTGGAGGAGGGACCACCGATTATGCTGTTCATATATTCTATGAAGCCATAAAAAATAAACAATATACCTGTTTTCTCAAGGAAGGCACCAAACTGGATATGATGTATATGCCCGATGCACTTGATGCAGCCATAAATTTGATGGAAGCAGATCCCGGTAAATTGATTCACCGAAATGCGTTTAACGTGACCGCAATGAGTTTTGCCCCGGAAGCTATTGAAGCAGAAGTAAAAAAGCTTATCCCCGGTTTTACCATGGATTACCGGGTTGATCCGTTGCGACAAAGCATTGCCGATTCATGGCCGAATCATATGGATGACAGTGTCGCACGGCAGGAGTGGGGATGGCAGCCGGTATATGATCTGCCGGCCATGTGTGCAGACATGATTGAAAAATTAACCATAAAATTAAAACTTTAAACTAAAAGGAGGAAAACTGATGGCATTGGATAATTTGTCAAATGTATTGAATGATGAAGTCGGAGAGTTGATAAAAGAAGGAAGGGCCAAAGGCAAAGAGGATATTTTCGTCGGGGTCAAAAAACCGGAAGGTGAAAAGGGTCCCCGATATTACCTGAAAGGGTACGGTGAGAAAGAGTTTCTCAGAATGAATTCAAATTCATACCTGGGTGTGTCCTTGGATGAAGACATCATCAGGGCAGAGGAAGAGGCTTCCCATGAATTTGGTGTGGGTCCGGGTGCGGTACGATTTATCAACGGAACCTTTAAGGCACATAGAGACCTGGAGAAAAAACTGGCTGAATTTCATGGCTATGAGGATGGCATGATTTTCAGCTGCGCCTATGCAACCATGATTGGAGTTTTTAATTCCATGACTTCGAAAGAAACCATTATTATAAGCGATGAGCTGAACCACAACTGTATTATCAATGCAATCAGACTATCAAGACCCAAAGACAAAAAATTGTTCAAGCATAACAATATGGATGAACTGGAAGCCCAGATAAAAGATTCGATTGGTAAGTGCCGGAGGGTGTTGGTTGTAACCGATGGTGTTTTCAGCATGAGAGGTGATTTCGCTCCGCTTGATATCGTCTGCCAGTTATCTCAAAAATATGATAAAGAGTTCCCTGAAAACATTATTGTCATGGTTGACGACTCTCATGGCGTCGGTGCCTGCGGGGCAACCGGAAGGGGATCCGTGGAAGTTAAAAATACAGATGGCGTCGACATTTTAATCGGAACCCTGGGAAAAGCATTTGGTGTTAACGGTGGATATGTGGTTTCAAACGAGGCGGTAACCCGTTACCTGAGAGAAAAAGCAGTTACTTACATTTACTCCAATCCGATCACTGTGGGTGAATCGGCTGCTTGTATAAAAGTTCTTGAATTCCTTGGCAGCGATAAAGGCCTTGAGCGATTGAACCAGGTTAAAAAATTAACCAGAAGGTTTGAGGATGGAATAATGAGCCTTGATTTAGAGATTATTGAGAGTGAGCATCCCATAGTTCCCCTGATGGTAAGGGACACCCAAAAAACAATCGATATCGTCGATTTTCTCAAGGAAAATGGCATTTTGGCTACCGGATTGAATTTCCCTGTGGTCCCCCGGGGGGATCAAACCATCCGTTTCCAGGTTAATGGCAATCACACTCTCTCTGATATCGATTATGTCATCGAGGTATTAAGAAGATTCAAGGAGAGCCATTCAGGCTGATATATTAATAAACGCCCTCTTTTTGTTGACTTCATGATCTATAGAGTAATGTCAGAGGTTATTTTTTTTTAAAGTTTTGTTGACAATGGTAAATAAATTGTTTAACCTAATATTCATAGTATATTGTTTTTTCTCTGGGGATTTGTTTTGTTACTTTCAGAAAATTTTAGAACCCATATAAAGTTTGAATTATCCATTTTTATTATCAAATAGAACCTTTAATTAAAAGTTTTTAAATATCAAGGATGGAAAAATAGAGTGGGAAAACTTTTATAAATTCACTACGTAAGAATTTATATTAAAAAAGGAGAAAACATGATTAAAAAAAGATTTGTTTTAGTTGTAGTTTTAGCACTTTTTTTGTCTTTTACGAACGGATTAAGTGCGCACAAGTGTCAGAAGGAGGATATACCGTTAATTCCTATGAAGGATTTTTTCAGGAATCCCGTGAAGGTTTCGTATAATCTGTCTCCGGATGGAGAATATCTGGCTTTTTTACAGCCCTGGAAAACCCGTCTGAATGTTTTTGTTCAGAAGATAGGCAGCAAAAAGGTGATTCGAATAACAAGTGCTGAAAAAAGGGATATTGCAGGTTTTATGTGGGGGAACAACAAAAGAATTGTTTATATTCAGGATTCCGGAGGAGATGAAAATTACAGGGCTTATGCTGTGAATATTGACGGATCGAACCCTAAAGATCTGACCCCCTTTGAGAAGGTGAGAACCGGTTTAATTGATGAATTAAAGGATAATCCCGATTATATGCTGATAAGCCTCAATAAAAGAGATAAGAGGATATTTGATGTTTACAGGGTAAATATTAATACGGGTGAAATGAAGATGGTGGCAAAGAATCCCGGAAATATTCAAGGCTGGATTACCGATCATGACGGGAAACTGCGTGTTGCAACAACCACAGATGGAGTGAATACCAGTATTCTTTACAGGGAGAAGGAATCTGATGTTTTTAGGAAAATTGTAACTATGAATTTCAAAGAGACCCTGGCACCGTTATTTTTCACTTATGATAATAAGTTTATGTATGTTGCTTCTAACCTCGGAAGGGATAAGATAGCAATTTTCAAGTATGATATTGCCAATGGAAAGCTCATGGAAAAAATATATGAAGACCCCGATGTAGATGTTACCCGTCTCTTAAGATCCGATGATAGAAAAAAAGTATTGGGAGTTATTTTAAATAAAGAGAAACGTTATTATCATTTTTTTGATGAACAAAGGAAAAAATTACAGGAAGATTTCGAAAAACGGCTTCCCGGTCTCGAAATTTTTATAGCTAGCACCAGCAGAGATGAATCAAAGCTGCTTTTGAGAACCTACAGTGATAAAACCAGGGGTTCCTACTACTATTATGACCTTAAAACAAAGGATTTCAAACATCTTGTGGAAATAAGCCCATGGTTAAAACCTGAGTTAATGTGTGATCAAAAACCGATAAAATATAAATCGAGAGACGGTTTGACAATTCATGGATATTTAACCCTTCCAAAGGGAAAGAAAAAGAAAATTCTGCCTGTGATCATTCATCCTCATGGCGGTCCATGGTATAGAGATAGCTGGGGTTATAATCCTGAAATTCAGTTTCTGGCAAATCGCGGATATGCGGTGTTGCAGATGAATTTCAGAGGTTCAACAGGGTATGGCAGAAAATTCTGGGAAATAAGTTTTAAAAAATGGGGAAAGGAGATGCAGAATGATATTACTGATGGAGTTAAATGGCTGATCAAAGAAGGTATTGCTGACCCCAAACTGATTGGTATCTATGGAGGATCTTATGGCGGCTACGCAACCCTGGCAGGATTGACTTTTACTCCTGATTTGTATGCCTGTGGTGTCGATTATGTTGGAGTTGCCAACATTTTTTCATGGCTAAAAGCAATTCCCCCATATTGGAAACCTTTTCTGGAGATGATTTATGAAATGGTGGGAAACCCTGAAAAAGATAAAGAACTGCTTAGATCGGTTTCACCTTTTTTTCATGTTGACAAAATTAAGGCTCCTCTTTTTGTTGCACAGGGAGCTAATGATCCTCGTGTTCCAAAAGCCGAATCCGATCAAATCGTAAATGCTTTAAAGAAAAGAGAAATAGATGTTCCTTATATGATTAAAAATAATGAGGGGCATGGGTTTAGAAATGAGGAAAACCGTTTTGATTTTTACAGAGCCATGGAAAAGTTTTTAGGAAAACATCTTGGCGGCAGAGTAGAAAAAACTGAAGCAGAAAAATAATATCAAGTAGGTTAATTAAGGGTACGGTAGAGATATCGTACCCTTTTTTTTTGGTAAATTATAATTAAAAAAATGAGATGATGGAAATACCAGGGTTAGCCATAGGGTCGGTTAATTGTTGTAATTTACAGTTTATCAAGCATTTGTGGCGGCTTAGCTTAGCCGTTAGGTACTAAAGAAGATTAATCAATTGACAGATGAAATGTTAAAGTTGATAATTTGAATATTTAGAGAGGCTTAAGATGAAAAATAATATGAGACTTCTAGTCTGGTTAATAATTATTCTGTTTATTTCTTTAAGGGGAGAAGACCCTAAGTCGGCAACTCACTCTTATTCAACATTCCTGTTAAAAAGAGATTTCACATTGCTCCTTGGGCATAATCTTGACAAAGGGAAACATGCTCACGGTGTTGTCGTTTTAAACAAGCGGGGCATGCAGAAGCAGTGCAGATCCTGGACTGAATTGGCGTACAGCCAGAGCATCCCGAATCCTCCAATGCAATGGACTTCCAAGTACGGTTCGATCACTTTCAATAGATTTTGTCGGGATTTTCCAGATGGGGGAATGAACGAAGCAGGTCTTTTTATCGAGGAAATGTCCCTTGCCGGAACCAGTTGGCCAATTGATGATTCTAAGCCAAAGATTTTCATGTGTTTGTGGATGCAGTATGTTCTGGATACTTTCGAATCGATTGAGCAAGTCGTCCAGAGTGTGCATGATTTGACTATCGAAGGTTGGAGTTGGCACTTCTTTACCGCTGATCGAAAAGGAAATGCTGCTGTAATTGAGTTTTTAGAAAAAAAAGTGGTTGTATACAAAGGTAAGGACTTACCCATACCTGTACTGGCAAATACAGCTTATGCTAAAGAATTAAAATTGATCAAAGAATACGAAGGTTTTGGAGGAAGTAAAAAAATTGATTTGGAGAACGATCAGATGCCAGTTTTTAATTATGGCGCAAAAATGATCAAAGAATTTGATCCTTCAAAATCACCAGCTATTGACTATGGTTTTGAGATGTTAAAAAAATTTAGCTGGAGTGGAACTCAATGGTCATACATTTGTGATCTTAAGGCTTTAAAGATTTACTTTAAAACAAAGCCCTCACCTGAGATCAAAAGGCTTGATTTTGGGGCTTTTGATTTTTCGTGCCAAACTCCTGTGAAAATGCTGGATATTCATGCTTTTTTCACCGGTCCCGTTGAGCAGTTTTTCCATGACTACAGCGTGGAGTATAACCTCGGATGTGTGAAAAATACTTTTATTGTCAGCAACTATGAATCCGTTTTCACTTCGCACGGCAGTACACTGGAAAAGGCGGTATCGAACTTCGGTAGATATTCAGAATCAACGAAATGTACTGATAAGGATCGTTAAAACAAGCATATGAGATTAAAAAAGGGGTGACGAAAAAGGGGGTGCTTTGATAATAATAATTGGATCGTCTCAAAAACCGTCCCCATCTTTGGTCATACCATTTGATTGATAGCTTGAAATAAAAACCTGAGATTGACAATTAGTGTTTTCTTATTCATAATATCTGTGTTGGTAAAATGGATCTTATGATGGATCTATTTTAAATCCAGGAGAGAATAACATGAGGGAGAAAGTAAAGATATTTCTGGTGGGTTTGTGTCTTCTGGTAATCTGGGGGTGCAATAATTCAAACCAGGTGGATTTTTCAGGGCGATTTTATGTAATCATGGGTCCTAATCCTCGCGGTATAATGGATGTCACGCAATCTGATAATGGTATCATCTTCACATTGGTCGGAGCCGGGTTTTCTGCTGAGGGCACAGGCACAGTAACTGAAAACATCATGACACTGTCTGCATCATTCTCCCAGCTGGGGTCATTCGAAGCCAGCGTCACCTCATCAGATGACGGGGAATCATTCTCCGGTTTCTGGACGATTTCCGGCCAAACGTTTATGGAGGGAACCCTTTCAGGAACAAGGACACAATGGGAAACATACGATATAGAAGCCTTTGGTATTCCTCTTTTCATCAGTGTGGATTGTATAGAACTTTCAAAGATGGAGAAAGTTTCGAAATTCCGCTCCGGACACGGCTTCGACTATTCGGATGATTTCGAGACCTGCCGTAGCATGAAGCACAGCTTTGCTCTCAAGCCGGGTGAAAATCCGGCAGCTTGCCAAATCTTCGCGCCCTTCAATGGGACAGTGATTGGGACACTGGAAGACTGGGAAGGCACAACATTCTGGAAGGGGACCACAATCGGGTTGCAACCTGACTCTTTTAAAGCTTTTTGGGTATTGATATACCATGTCAATCTTGATTCGTCATTTCAGGTTGGTGACCATGTCAATGCCGGACAAATTTTGGGCAAACCTAAAAAGGAAGACGGAGGGACAACGATTGCAGTGTGGGTTCATACGCCTAATGGGGATAAACTCCTGTCCTATTTCCAGGTCATTTCAGATAATCTATTTGTCCTCTACCAGCAGAGAGGACTTTATTCCCGCGAAGCAGCAATCATTTCCAAAGAGGAACGGGATGCAAACCCACTGACCTGCCAGGGTGAGGAGATTATTGACAAGGGTACGCTTGCCCACTGGTTTTTTCTAAACTGATATAATAAGCTGCTTATTATCGGATTTTTTAAATCCTCTGTTATCCGAAAGGTAAAACAATTGGATGATTATGAATATAAATAAATTACGTCACTTTTTTTCCCAATTTATAATAAAAAGTCATTTTTTTTGAAATTTCTTTTGTATGCTTATAAAATATATACTGATTTTTATTAATAGTTAGAAAGATAAATAATATATTAGTAATAAGCGACTGAAAAATAAAAGGAAAATAATTATGAAACGAAAAAAGAAAATTTTAATTTATGTTTTATCGAGTATTTTATTGATTATTGTGTTGATTATTGTATTTTTAACGCCAATTTTGGAAATGCTACTTTCAAAACGTATGTCGCACTATAAAATTCCTGGTGTCAGTATTGCAGTAATCAATGAAAATAAAATTACATGGTCTAAATCATACGGATTTATTAAAG
>DAOWKX010000214.1 GCA_030639705.1 Candidatus Aminicenantota bacterium | reverse complement strand
GTTTTTTCCCGGGTATACTTCTGGGAGCGGAAATACTTTCCCTTATCATAGAATCCTTTGAACTCATCCGGAAGGGCTGGCTTTAAATGATGGACATTCAGCCAGTCGACCCCGAAATCCAGCAGGTATTTGATCACCAGGATGATCAATATCAAAATCAGATAGATATTCATGGGAAAGCGATTTTGCGGTTCAGAGAAGTCAGATTTTCTTCATCACCGCGAAATATTTATCAATTTCTTTTTTCATTACCGGGGTCAACAACAGAATGGCAATCAAATTGGGAATGGTCATAAAAGTGATGACCATATCCACAAAATGCCAGACCAGCTCAATTTCTCCCAGGCAGCCCAGAAAAACAAAAGCCCCGTATACATACCGGTAGGGTTTTATTGATCTGGTTCCGAAAAGATACTGGCTGGCCCGGGTTCCGTAATAAGACCAGCTGATAATGGTTGAAAAGGCAAAGAGTATCAAACCGGCGGCCACAATATGCTTGGCCAGGACACCAAGGCCCAACTGGCCCAGTCCCCGGTTGAACCCGATCAGAGTCATTTCCACGCCTTCCTTACCGCAGTCCCAGGCTCCGGTGAGAATGATCACGAAAGCAGTCAGGCTGCAAATAATGAGGGTGTCCACAAAAGGACCCACCGAGGCCACCAGGCCTTCCCTGAGGGGATACTTGGTTTTGGCCGCGGCATGGGCAATGGCAGCCGATCCCTGCCCGGCTTCGTTGGAAAAAAGCCCCCTCCGGACCCCCCAGGTCAGGGTCATGATAAAGGCAGAACCGATAAAACCCCCGGTGGCGGCAGTGCCGGTAAAGGCATCACTCAGGATCATTTTCAGAACCCCGGGAATAAGATTGTAATTGATGAGAATAACCATTAAGGCACTGACAAAATAAAAGAAGGCCATGAAGGGAACCAGTTTGGAGGTGACTTCGGCAATCCGCTTGATGCCGCCGACAATGACCATCAGCACCAGCCCGGTAATCATCACTCCCGATGCCCAGGTCGGAATACCATAGTTGGCCCGCATCACATCGGCCATGGAATTGGACTGGGCCATGTTTCCGGTTCCCATTGAACACAGAATGGCGGCAAAGGCAAAAATCACAGCCAGTTTCTTGGCAAATCCACCCAGTTTATCCTTCAAACCCATTTCCATATAATACATGGGCCCGCCTGAAACCGATCCATCCTCGTTGATAATCCTGAATTTCAGGGACAGGGTGCATTCAACCAGTTTCAGCATCATTCCCAGAAAGCCGGTTATCCACATCCAGAATATGGCGCCGGGGCCGCCGTAATAAATGGCCAGGGCCACACCCACAATATTTCCGGTACCCACGGTTGCCGACAGGGCTGTGGTCAGGGCCCGGAAATGATTGATATCCCCGGTATCTCCCTTCTTATCATATTTACCACTGATGATCCGAAACGAATGAAACAGTTTGGTGATATGGAGAAATTTAAACTTGATGGTAAAATAGATCCCGGTCGGTACCAGCAAAATCAACAGCAGGTATCCCCCCACATAGTCATTGTACATGACAATCAGGCTATCGATAAAGGTTAAAACTGAATTCATGATGACCTCGATTTCTCAAGCATTCTAAATGGCGGTGATGACACAAAGCTAATGTATAGCCCATCAAAAAAAAAATGTCAAATAAACAAAAATACTCCCCTTGCCTGTACAGGCTTTTTCGATTAAAATACCCCACAGGATTACTCAACATGAATTTTATGGATTTTCACTGCCACCTGGATGACCCGGCATATGATAACACCCGCTCCCGGATCATCAACGAATGCTTCGATTCGGGATTCTCCGCTATCGTCACGGTCACCGATCCCTGTGAAATCGGATCCCTTGAGAAAACCCGGGATATTCTCAAACTTCATGAAAACATCTTCTGTATTATTGCCATCCACCCCCACCATGCGGATCAATATCACCCGGATATTGAACGGGCCATCATTTCCTATGTAGAAAACCAGCGGGCCATTGCCATCGGTGAAACCGGCCTTGATTATCACTATAATCATTCCGATCCGGAAAACCAGTTAAATGTTTTCAAGAGACAAATTGCAATCGCCGCCGAACTGAATCTTCCCCTGGTTATTCATGCCCGGGAGGCCGAGAACAGGGTTCTTAAAATTCTGGAATCGGAAAAATTTCCGCTTCCGGTAATTTTTCATTGCTACAGCGGCAACCGGGACCAGGCCCGGGAGATCCTCAACCGGGGATACTACATTTCGGTATCCGGTATCGTTACCTTTAAAAAAGCCATTGAATTACAGGATATTGTAAGAGAGATTCCCCTGAATAGAATCTTTACCGAAACCGATTCCCCTTACCTGTCACCGGATCCCTTCCGGGGAAAAGTCAACAATCCCCTCAGGGTTAAACTGGTGGCCGAGAAAATCGCTGAAATCAAGGGAATTTCAGTTTCCGAATTAAACCAAGCAATAAACAATAATTTTGACCATCTTTTTTCATAAAACAATCGGTTCAAACCATCAATTCTTATAATTTTTAAACCGATAAGATATTTGAAATTTTTGCCCTTTTATCTTAAAATCTCTTTAATGAAATTGAGTAAGGTTAAAATCTTCTATCAAATGATTTTAAGATTTAAAAACACTTTTATTTTTATTCCATTCACAATCATGCTCCTTTCGATACAAATACAAGCAGAAAAAATTTTAAATCAAAATCTTTTAACCGAAAAACCAGAAGGATTCTATCTAACCCAGGAATGGAACTGGAAATATTCCCCCGGCGATAATAAACAATGGGCAAAGATGGAATATGACGATAAGTCTTGGGAAAACCTGAATATCTCAAGCGACTTAAAAAAAATTATAAAAAAAAGATGGACCGGAAAAGGATGGTTCAGGTGCCACTTCCGTATTGAAGACAACCTCAAGGGAAAATCCGCCATCATTTACATCCGGCATCTGGGGGCTTCGGAAGTTTATTTAAATGAAAAACTTATTCACCGATTTGGCCAGATAGGAGCTCCAATACCAAACAAAAAGATTTCTGACAAGATCAGATGGGAAGCCTTTACATTTGATAATCATTCCCAGCAGGTTATTGCGGTCCGATATGCAAATAAATCCGGGAAATCTCAGCAGAACCTAGGATTTGACTCTGGTTTTCAACTTAGGTTCATGGATTTAAAAAAAGGGATGTCCCGTATAAACGAATTTAAAATTTTTATTAACAAGCATAAAATCTTATTATTAGCAATACCTTCAGTTTTAGCTTTTTTGCACCTCTTTCTTTTTTTATTTTATCCCCAGTTAAGAGAAAATCTATTCTATTTTTTTTGTTTAGCTGGTTTTGCTGCTTTATTTTATTCGATTATGCAAAGATATTTAATTACCGATCCAGGAGAAATAATATTTTACTACAGAATAGGACCATTTTTAAATACGTTTACACTCTCTTTTCTTTTATTAACAACCTTTTCTATTATATACTCAAAAATACCCAAGAGATATCTTTTTTTTATCTTGACTGCAGCAACCATTGGAATCTGGGGACTATTTAATCCATTGGGAATAATCAATTATGGACTGTTTCTATTCACCTTTATTGTAATCATTGAATGTATTAGATCTTTTATAATTAACTGGCCCAAAGAAAAAAAGGAGATTTGGATTATATTAATCGGGCTCATTACCCTGGCACTACTGTCCGTTTATCAAGTATTCGATGTTATCATCTACATGATAATGAATAATATAACCGAACCCCCCCGGAGCTACTACCGGGTTTATACATATGGCGGAACAGTTTTTATAATCTGTATGTCTATTTATCTTTCCTCTCAGTTTTCGAGAATCAATAAAGACTTAAAAAAACAATTGATCCAGGTAAAAAAACTCTCAGAAAAAAACCTTTTACAGGAACGCCAAGCCAGGCAAAGAGAAATTGAAAAGCGCTTGCTTGAAGCTGAGAATGTACGGAAGACCAAGGAGCTCGAAGAAGCCCGAAATTTGCAACTGTCTATGTTACCTCAAAAGATTCCCAAGCATGATTTTTGTGAAATCGAGGTTTTCATGAAAACCGCAACTGAGGTTGGCGGAGATTATTATGATTTTCATTTGGGAAAAAATAGTACATTAACAGTAGTTATCGGTGATGCCACTGGGCATGGAATGAAAGCAGGCACAATGGTAACTGCAATTAAGAGTCTATTCGGTACTTATAATGAATCAGTAAAAATCCCAGAATTTTTTAAGGACTGTTCCAAGATAATAAAAGGCATGAATCTGGGACACTTATATATGGCAATGATGATTCTGAAAATCAAAAAAAATAAAATTATTGCTTCCACAGCCGGCATGCCCCCGGCTTTAATATTCAGGAAAAAATCACAAACCATAGATGAAATCCGTATCAAAGCTCCCCCCTTGGGCGTGTTCTCAAATTATTCTTATAAACAAACTGAAACCAGAATCGGATCAGGTGATATACTTCTCCTTATGTCTGACGGCTTCCCAGAACTTTTTAACCAAGATGATGAGATATTGGGAATTGATAGGGTAAAAAAAATATTCCAAAAAACAGTAAAAAAATCCTATGGCCAGATTATTGCATCAATGAATAAAGCAGGCAAAAAATGGAGTAAGGGTAGAGTGCAGGAGGATGACATTACCTTTATCATGATTAAATTTAAATAAACATCTTAGGAGATTAAATCTTTTTTACAATGAATTTTTTTTCAGCTAAAATTTTCCCCTGTAAATTACACACCTGAACCATCCATTTACCGGAACAATTTTTAAACCGTTTTCTGCTCCAGGTTCTCCAGCGCCGGGCAGGTTTTAATCTCAATTCAACCCGGCCAACCAGCCTATTATTACAAAACCATTTGTGGGTAATCCTGAAGGGATTTGTTATGTTTTTAAACTCGGTAAAACAAAAAATACTGTCCTCCACCAGGAAAAAAACCGTGTCTGAATCTGCCGGTTCATTGTCTTTAATATCCCGGGTCAATACAAAACGGGATAACTCATAGGGGAAAAGACAGAATTGAAAAACAATTATAAAAATAATTACGGTAGAAAAAATCCTCATAAACATTCTCTTTTATTTATATAAATATTCAGATTATTTGTCAATATTTTAAATTAAAAGAGCCCTTTTTTTATCAGCTAATAAATGAAATCGGGGCTTTCGCAACAATCTCCTGAAAAAATAATTTTTTTGTTGACAAAACTTATTTACTGTATTATATTAGTATAACAGTTGGTGATTGAAATGAAAAAATTCGAAACCAAATCTTTTCTGCTGGATGTCGATGTTAAGTCGGCAATCCCCATTTATGAACAGATTAAAGATGCCATTAAAATGGCCATCTTCAGCCGGCAACTCAAAAATAATGACAAGATCATCTCGGTGCGCAACCTGTCCACCCGTCACAATATCAATCCCCTGACCATCCTGAAAGCCTATGGTCAGCTGGAAACCGAAGGGTTTTTGTATTCCCGGCGGGGCTCGGGTTTTTATGTTAAAACCAGTCCGGAAAAATCCAATAAAGCCAAAAATGACCTTTTGAAAAAAGAGGTCGCTGATTTTTTAAAAAAAATGTTCAGCCTGGGATTCTCCTTTAAAGACCTGAAAAAAGAATTAAAAAAATATCCGGAGGTCAGTGAAAATGATCAGAATTGAAAACATACGTTTCGCTTATAAAAAACAACCGGTTTTTAAAGATTTTTCCCTGCATATCAAACCGGGAGAATCTATTTTGATAACCGGTATCAACGGGATCGGCAAAACCACACTGTTGAGATTGATGGCCGGTGTGCTATTACCTCAAAAGGGCATAATCCTGTATTCGGACAAAATGGGGTCAGATCCGAGATCAAAAATCGGCTTTATCTCGGACAAGATGAATTTGTATGAACACATGTCACTCCAGGAGGCCATCCGGTATCATTGTTCGGTTTATGATATCAAGTCCATTGATATGGAAATGATGGAAAACGCCAGACTCAGGTCCGAACAAAAAATCGTTGAACTGTCCCGAGGTCAAAAATTAGTATTCCACCTGAGTTTAATCCTGGCTGCCCGGCCCGAAATTTTACTGATTGATGAAGTCATACACTCCATGGACGTTTATCTAAGGGATTTATTTCTGAACCGGCTGCTGGAAATGATCGAAAAGAACCGGGTGACACTGGTCTTGGTCAATCTGAACTTTCACGATATCGAAAAAATCCCCCAGCGGATCCTGCTGCTCAAAGACAATCAAATTGCCGTGGATGAGCCCATAGATTCGCTGAAAGCCAGGGTCAAAAAATTGATCACCGACCATGAAATTTCCGGCCTCCCGGTTTTATTACACCGGGAATACCAAGACGGTCATGAGTATTTTATCTACCCGTTTAAAGAGGAGCTCGGTATTAAAACACCGGGAAAACTCGTTGATTTGAATTTGCATGACATTATCAAGGCCTTTATAGGAGGGGAATATGCGTAATAAAGAAATAAAAGATACCCTGAAGCTGTTTGTCGGATCCATCGCGGTTATACTGGTAACCCTTGGTTTTGCCTTCCTGATAATCCGCATACTTGTGGATGACTCCTTCCCCTTTATTGATTTTGCCCCCCTGCTGATATACATCGCCATGATGGGCATAGCCTTCTACCTGGGCATATCACTGTTTGCCGAGGAAAAAAGCGAGAGGGCATTCGAGTATTTATTTTCCCTGAAATGTTCCCGCGGGAACATTTTATTCTATAAGATAATGCCCCGGCTTATTGCCCTGCTGGGATTTCTGGCTATATACGTTCTACTCTCAGTAATCATAAGTCCTTTTCCCGTTCCAGCCGGATGGATGATTACCATTCTACTCTATTTCTCTCTTTTTCTCTCCGCCACCTTCTTGTCCCTGCTGCACCGAAATCATGTCACCAACCTGGTATATGCCCTGGGCATATACATGATTATCTACGGAATTTTTGCCCTGGTAATACTCCAGTTTCAGGATTCTGGCATCCGGGTGATTTCAGCTATAATCCCCGTAGTGGTGATCATTATTTTCATAATCTCCCTGCTGATTTTCATCACCTTCTGGCATCACTTTAAAAAAGCTGACCTGGGTAATTTAACCGGACTGTTTGGCAGAAGTATCTTCAGTTGTTTGAAGGTTATCGGTATCCCCATGATGGTACTTTTAATACTCTGGATTGTGATCAACCGGCTTGATGCTCCCAAAATAAAAGGTGAATTCTCGCTGCCCCGGCCCACCCCAGCCCATTTTGGTAAGTACAACGGTTTTTACCGGCTCTGGACTTTGTCCGAAGCCCCCCGGGTGGATGTGGAATCAGACCGAACCGTCATGAAATACCGCCATCTGTTTGATCCCCGGTTTGATAATGATAAATATCTGCAATCATGGGATCACAAGGCCTATAGGGAAACCTACCGGCAGTACTTATATAGGCGTAATGCAATTCTAAAAGAACGAGTCCATGCTCTGGATATAAACATAAAGCCGGATGTTAGCCTGGCCCGAGAAATAGACATATCCAGGGATCGGGTTTTGAAATTAAGGGATGAATATTCTGTTTTTTTAGAGAGATACCAAAAGCTGCTGGAATGTCGGATTTTTCAGGATATGACCCTGCCTCGGCATTACAGTCCCATTCCCAATCTGTTAGCCTGGCTTCATGTGTCAAAACTTTACGACTGGCTCACTGTTCTGGAGGGACTCGAGGGAAACTGGGAACCGGCAGTCGATCGACTGATCAAACACATCGATTTTGTGAAAAGAGCCTTAAAAGGAACCCGGGTACTCCTCATCAACCTGGTGGCCAAAGGGGTAATGCGCTATTCACTCCAATGCCTGGCCAGCCTGATGAATCAGAGGGAATGCCCCAAAGAAGTTTTCCAAATGGTATTAACGCGTCTTTCACCGATTACTATTAAAGAAATGGGAACCAAAAAAGCTTTTCAAGCGGATTATCTAAGTTTGGCAGATTTTATAGATAAAAAACACTATTTAAGCAGCGAAAATCTGATCTTAAAAATAATATCAGCCCTGTTTTTTCAAAGAAACCGTACCAAAAAATACTTTTTTGAACCCTATCAGGAGATGATCGCCCTGGAAAAACAGCCACCCTATCAATGGAAAACCGGCCTGGGTGAAATCCGGAAGAAATATTCGAAGAAAAAAAAGGGTTTTTTCAGGTGGATACAGAATCCCTGTGGAAAATTCATTGCCGAAAAAATCGCCATTCCCAATCTGCTATCGGTTATTCACAAGACCTATCATACCAAAACACTGATCGATATGATCCGGATATCAGCGGAACTGCATCTCCGCTTTGATCCGGATCAACCGCTTGACAACATACTCAGGGGTTTGGACACTTATAAAGTGAATGACCCCTGTTCCGGAAAGCCCTATATATGGAACGGAAAAAAACAAATTCTCTACAGCCTGGGGGTTGACCGGGATGATGATGGGGGGCGGTTCTCCTACAACACCTATTACGATACCGATTACATATTACCGGTTATTTTAAATAAAAAAAATTAAAGATCTATAGCTTAATCATCTTTTGATAATGATTTGTTTGAGCATTTTGGACTTCTTTCCATGTCTATTTGAATCGCCTGTAATATCAATTGAAAACCTAAGATAACAGCCAGAGCAACAAGCATAATAGTCCCTGTTGAAGTTAACACATTCTTTATAGCATTGGAGATCCATATATATAAACCATAAACAGTTCCAAATAAGAACAGAGGACCTCCAATAACAATATAGAGGGAGGCCATGTTAAAATCATATATAAAATATTTTAAAAGTATTCTTTTAATAAAAATCTTACTCAATTTTAACGGATACC
>DAOWKX010000009.1 GCA_030639705.1 Candidatus Aminicenantota bacterium | reverse complement strand
GTCTACTGCGTTATGTTCAATCGGCTTTCTCGACGTATTGTCAAATACGCCTGCAAAAGCCTCAATCGCATGCCTTGTATCCGTGGGCATCTTTGCCATTTCGTAACAATTCCCGGTGAGAAATGCGGGATAAGTCTCTTATTGCCACATTGCGTATATGCCGCTCCTATAATAAAACCAAATTTTAGAGTTTTCACACAAAAATGAAAGATAATTAACGGAAATCAAAATTTGCACTTTTGCACGCACCGGTCCATTTTTTTTATTTTAGTATTAATTTTGATAATAAAAAATGAATTGACACTTCAATTTCAAAATATTATACTTAATCAAGAGTTTGATATGAGAGAGAGAAATATTGAGAAGGCCATTTATGAAGTCAAAAAAACATTAAATAAACATCTTGAACAGAGAGTGGAACTTTATCTTTTTGGCTCTGTTGCCAGAGGAGAACATCTTCCGGATTCGGATATCGACATTCTTGTCCTGGTTTCCGGTCAAGTCAACACATCACTGGAAGAAAAAATCATTGATCTTATTTATGGCATAGAACTGGAATACAATGTTGTATTTGGAGTTGTGATCTATTCAAAGGATTTCTGGTCATCACAGAAAGCAAAAGTGATGCCTTTTTACCAAAATGTCCAAAAAGAGGCACAGAGAATATGAGATGGAAAAAAGACCTCATTAACCATCGACGGGAAAAAGCAGCCGAAACATTACAAGATGCCAAAATTTTACTCGGGAAAAATCGTTTGCCTTCTACGGTTAACCGTATCTACTACGCATTATTTTATGAAATCACAGCCCTGCTATTAACAAAAGACCTTTCATCCTCCAAACATGCCGGGGTAAGAGGATTGTTTAATGAAAACTTCGTAAAAGAAGGCAGAGTTGATATTGACATCGGAAAATTTTTTTCAAAGATTTTTGATTTCAGGCAAAAGGGAGATTATGCGGATTTTATACAATTTGACAAAAACGAAGTCGAAGAGTGGTTAAAAAAGGCAGAAGATTGTATCAATGAATTGGACCAAATTATAAAACATCAGTTATAATATTTTACTTCCTAAAACATCGTGAAAAAACGTGGGGGCTGGCCCGGTACTCCCAGATAATCTTTTGGGCAACAGGATAACACTAATATTCAGGAGAAAGTAGTTTTATCTGGAAAATGAAATTCTGAAGCGATAAGCGGGCCGAATCCTCACCGCTGGTTTTTAATTCCAGATCAATTTTATAAATGATTTTCAGAATTTGCTGCAATTTTTTATCAGAAAAATGCTTAACAGACTGGATAAACTTGTTGAGCATGAAATTAGGTTGTTGCAGAACTTTTCCAATATCCCCTACGGGGAAATTATGCTTTAATAAAAATTTTGCGGTAAATATTTTAGTGTAATAGGAAATTAATGTACCCAGGATAAAAGTTGGTTTAACCCCATTGATAAAGAGATATTTTAATATCTCAAGATATTTATTTATATCCTCATTTTCAATTGATTCTGTTAGGTCCCAGATCGAATGAGGTTCAATCCCGGTAATGATCTTATCAATATCTTCGGTATCGAGATTCTTTTCCTGATACCGGGCAATCTCGAACTTGGGTAATTGATTGATGATTGAGGCATAATCCTCACCTTTTAACTCGATAATTTTCTCCATAGCGCTGGAAGTAACGGATATTCCACTTTCCTTTAAATAAAATTTGACATATTTTGATACCTCTCTTTCAGATAACCGGTCAAGATCGATAGAATGGGAGTGGGGCGAATCCAGTTCACCCAAAAGGCGTTTTATTTTTGATCTCTTGATTTGCCCGTACTCATCTTTGGTGGTATTCAAAGAAAAGTAGAGTATCAATATTGTATTGGAATTTGGTTTTTTTAAATACTTCTTTAAAATCTCTTTATCATATTTATTCATATTTATTTTCTTTTCATCCCGAACCACCACCACAAGTATTTTTCTCGATTGGATAAAGAAACTTGAGCTATTGGCTTCGTTTATAATATCTTCCCAACTACTATCACTCTCGGCATCAAAATAAAACCGTCTAAAACTAAAATCGTTCTTCTTTTCCAGAAAATGTTCACAAAAAGACTGAATGATTTTTTCTCCCAAAAACTCGTTAAATCCGTGGAGAATCGTAAACATAAAATTGTCCTTTTGTTGCCTGATTCTCTCTAAACAATCAAAAAAATTGATATCCTTCATGGTGACTCGTTTAAATATTTAAATTATTCAAGGAAATCATCCACTAAAAATTCTCAAGAATAATCGAAACGATACTGGAAGCAAACTCACCGGCAATTTTCTCGATGGCCTCGCTTGCCAGAGTAAAAAAATCGCCAGTATCGATTTCGTATTGTTGGGAAAAACTGATTCCTTTGCCTTGGTATATAATCCGATTGTTCTTCAAATCAATAAATTTCACACTCAACCTGATTCGAAGGTTATAAAGATTAGATTGAGCAGCCTTGGTAATGGAAAGTGGTTTAACTTCAAAAGATGAAATTTCACCTTCGAGGCTGGAATCAGATTCAGATATATCCTCAACCAATTCAAGTCTACTTCGCCGGATAAACTCCTCCCGGATGGCAAAAGTAACAAACTGCTCGGCCCGGGAAAGAGAGGTTCTATTCTTGAAATTGGGTATGAAGATGGTTTTTATATGATCCGGGACCTGGCTCCCAACGCCTGATAAATGATATCCACAATAAAAAAGAAAAAGAATATCCGCGAAAATAAAAAACAACAGCAAAATTTTTTTTACACCCATGGTTACTTCACCACGATACTGAGCATTTTATTTTTTACAAAAATGATTTTTATAATATCTTTACCCAGGGTATATTTTTTGACATTTTCAGATTTAAAAGCCATCTCCCTTACTATTTCTTCATCCTCATTTAGATTCATCTGGATTTTATCCCGGATCTTTCCATTTATCTGTATCATTATATTCACCTGCTCTTGAGAAATCAAATCCGGGTCAAATACAGGCCAATCCGTATTGGCCAGAACAGTACTTTTACCCATTTTTGCCCATAGCTCATCACAGAAATGGGGGGTGAAAGGTGAGAGAAGTTTCAAGAGGACTTCAAAACAGAGTTTTAACAATCCTGGGTTTTTCTCTTTAAGCATTCTGCTCGCAGAGCTCAAATCATTAAAAAACTCCATCAAAGCAGCAATTGCAGTATTCAAATGAAATCTAACTTCTATATCTTTGGTGACCTTTTTAATAGTTTGATGCATTTTTGAATATACATCTTTACCAGAAGCCTGAGCCGGGTCATGTTTATGGTTTAGCTTTAATATTTTTTCATGGGTATGGAATAGATTCCAAATTCTGTGCAGAAATCGGTTGACTCCCTCCACTCCCTGTTCATTCCATTCCAGATTTTTATCGGGAGGAGCCGCAAAAAGGATAAACAAACGTACCGCATCAGCTCCATATTTATCAATCAGGCTATCGGGATCCACGATATTTCCTTTTGATTTTGACATGGCACTGCCACCTAGGGTCACCATACCCTGTGTCAATAAGTGGGGAAAAGGCTCTGATATTCCTGTCCATCCCATATCCCGGAATACATAAGTGAAAAAACGGGAATAAATGAGATGAAGAATGGCATGGGTTTCTCCTCCCACATAAAAATCAACCGGGAGCCAGTATTCAGTTTTATCAACATTAAAAGGATCTTTATCAGATTGACCTGCATACCTGAAGTAATACCAGGATGAATCAAAAAAAGTATCCATGGTATCGGTTTCTCTTTTAGCTGAACCGCCACATTTCGGACACCGGGCCTTTTTGAACTTTTCTGATTTTCCCAGAGCAGGCCCGCCCTCAAAATTAAAATCAACATCATCTGGTATTTCAACCGGTAAATTCGCCACTGACTCTGGAACGACCCCGCATTTGTCACAATATAAAATGGGAATCGGAGTCCCCCAGAAACGCTGGCGAGATATGCCCCAATCCCTGATTCTGAACATGGTTTTTAATTCTCCCAGGTGGTGTTGCCTCAGAAACTGGCCCATTTTCTCAATGGCTTCATCCGAGTTCAGGCCATCATAAGATCCTGAGTTGATCAGGTAACCTTTTTCAATAAGAACGTCTTCAACCTCATCGGGATACTCCTTATCCTTATCCTCCACTATTACCCGGCGAATGGGAATATTATGTTTATGCGCAAAATCAAAATCCCGCTCATCATGTGCCGGGACAGACATGATTGCTCCGGTTCCATATTCGATCAGGACAAAATTGGCCAGCCAGATAGGGATCTTTTCCCCGCTAAAGGGATTGATGACATACTTTCCGGTAAAAAAACCCTTCTTCTCGGTCAACTCCCGGCCCGCCTTCCTTTCGCTCTCTATCTCCCGGATGAAAGCCTCAATTTTCGCCCGGTCCGGATGATCCTTAATCAACTCTTTAACCAGCGGATGCCGAACCGACAGGGCAAAAAAGGTGGCCCCGAAAATGGTATCCAGCCGTGTTGTGAATATCTCTATTCTCATATCGGTTCCATCCACCTGAAAACTGAATTCAGCTCCTTCACTTTTGCCGATCCAATTTTTTTGCATGAGCAGTACTTTGGCCGGCCATTTCTGCAGCTGGTCATGGAATTCAAGCAATTCATCGGCATAATCCACAATTTTCAAGAACCACTGTTCCAGCTCTTTTGACTCAACCTTAGAATCACATCTCCAGCACT
>DAOWKX010000237.1 GCA_030639705.1 Candidatus Aminicenantota bacterium | reverse complement strand
TATTTCCCCAGTGCGGTCTTCAAAGCCAGGGTAATGAGGTGAGTGGGCTTTTTATAATTCTGACCGATTCTTGCTTTTGAATCAGCACCGGCAACATTGAAATATCGGAGAGCAATATAGTTGAAGTTCTTATTTGTCTGTGCGATATCCCTGAGCAATAATTCCGTGAACATTTTTGAACTTCCATAGGGATTAATGGGATTTAGCGGTGTGTTTTCATTAATCGGTAGTTTTTCCGGAATTCCATAAACTGCTGCGGTTGATGAAAAAACAAAATTTTCAACCTGATTTTCAATACAGGTTGCAATCAGATTATGTGAATTGATGAAATTGTTTTTATAATATTTTAGAGGATTTAAAACCGACTCTTCCACTACAATAAATGCGGCAAAATGAATAACACTTTTAATATTATACTTTTTGATAATTTCAGTCAGAAGAGATTTATTGCTTAAATCCCCCTCTATGAAGGAGCCGTATAAAACCGCATCTCTGTTTCCGGTGGATAAGTTGTCATATACGATTGGATGATAGCCCCGCTGGCCAAGATCTCGTACAATATGGCTCCCGATGTAACCGGCACCACCTGTTACCAGGAGATTATTTGCGGTTTTTTTTTGCATAAAATATTATAACATATTTTTAGTTTGTCCTTTACTCTCCATTCTATAACGATCAGTATGAAAACGTTTTCGTTTCATTTTTTTTTGTTTTAAGATTGAATGCCAGTCTTGACAACATCTAAATTGAATTTTCCACAATTTTGACTTTCAGTTTGGATATATATTCTGTGATGTTAATATTTTTGGGGCAAGCTTCCATACAATTAAATATTGTATGGCACCTCCAAATGCCATTTCTATCGTTTATCATATCAATTCGCTCCATAGCCCCGTCATCTCTTGAATCAAAAATGAAGCGATAGGCTTTAAGCAGTGAGGCAGGCCCCAGATAATCTTTATTACTCCATAAACTGGGACAGGAAGATGTGCAGGCTCCGCAAAGAATGCAGAGAATACTCTCTCTAATCTCACTAAATTGTTCTGGTGACTGGGTGAATTCTTTGTCCGGAAGGGGCTTTTTTAAAATCAGGAATGGTTTAATTTGCCTGAGTTTTTCAAAAAAATTGTCCATATCAACAACCAGGTCTTTTATAATCGGAAACCCTGGAAGCGGTTCGATCTTCAACTTTTTACCTTTAAATTTATGAATGGGTGTTTCGCAGGCAAGAATATTTTGCCCGTTGACTTTCAGGGCACACGACCCACATATAGCACTTCGACAAGATCTTCTATAAGATAAGGAGCCGTCAATATTCCAGTGGATCTCGTTGAGGACATCCAAAACAGTGGAATCTTGATCCACCTCCAGCTGATAGGTTGACCAGTATGGTTTTTTTTGTTTTTCCGGGGTATATCTTAAAATTTTAAGCTTGATTTTCTGTTTTGCCATAGAAAAACTCCTTAATACTTTCTTTCTTGAGGTGGATACCTGTCCCAGTAGATGATAACCTTTTTGGAATGATCGAGCTTTACACCGGTTTCGGTTTTCCAGGCCATAGTATGCTTGAGCCAATTTTCATCGTCTCTCTCAGGGAAATCAGTTCGATAGTGGGCACCTCTTGATTCTTTTCTTGCCAGGGACCCTTCAATCAATACCTCTGAGAAAACCAAAAGGTTTCCCAATTCAAAGGCTTCAATAAGATCAAGGTTATATATTTTACCTTTATCATCAATGATAACCTTCTTGTACCTGTCTTGAAGTTCTTTTATCTTTTGCTTCATAGTCAACATATCTTTTTCGTTTCTGAATACACCCAGGAATTTGGTCATGTTTTTCTGTAGTTCTTCTCTGAGACTGGCATGTTTTTCTTTTCCGCTGCCTTCTACCAGGCTGGATATTTTTCCATTGGCTACCTCAAGGGGATTTGACGGTAATGATTCATAGGCATTGGATTTCACAAACTCAGACATACTCTTACCGGCAATTCTACCAAAAGTTGCCGCTCCCTGTAGAGAATTTGTACCCAGCCGGTTTGCGCCATGAAGTGATAAGCAGGATGCTTCACCGGCTGTATAGAGTCCCTTTATAATGTCGCCGTTTCCGTTTTTTAACACTTCGGTTTTAATATTTGCCGGAACACCACCCATGGAGTAGTGGGCTGTTGGCTGAATCGGAACTGGTTCCAAGGTACAATCCGTTTTTATATATTTAAGAGCAAGCTCCTGGACTTGAGGGAGTCTTTCCATGATCTTTTTAGCTCCCAGGTGCCTTAGATCCAGATAGACATATTCCTGACCATTGATTCCTCTTCCGTTGTTTATTTCAGTTTGTTCGGCTCTTGAAACTACATCCCTCGGTGCCAGTTCCATTTTTTCCGGTGCATAATTTTTCATAAAGCGTTCACCTTTATCATTGGTTATATAAGCACCTTCACCTCTTGCAGCTTCAGAGAGCAGGATACCATGTTTGTAGAGTCCGGTAGGATGAAATTGTACAAATTCCATGTCTTCCAGGGGCAGTTTGTTTTCTAAAATAAGACCCAAACTGTCTCCGGAGTTGGCAAAGGAATTGGAGGTGATTTTGAACGCCCTCCCATATCCTCCGGTTGCCAGGAGAACCGTTTTTGAATGAAAAATATGTAATCCTCCATTTCTGATATCCCAGGCCACAACACCTCTGGATATATCATCCTTTATTAAAAGAGAAAAGACCTGGTATTCATTGAAGAAATGGACATTATATTTTAGGCATTGTTCATAAAGGGTATGAAGGAGGACATGCCCGGTTATATCAGCAGAAAAACATGCGCGCGGCGAACTGTGTCCTCCAAAGGGTCTTTGGTTGATTTTACCGTCCTCGGTTCTGGAAAATGGAACGCCCATATGTTCGAATTCATAAATGGTTTTTATTGCTTCGTTTACAAACAACTCAATTACATCCTGATCACCAAGATAATCACTTCCCTTTACTGTGTCGAACATATGAAGTTCCGGAGAATCTTCAGCAACATTGGCCAGAGAAGCTGCGATACCTCCCTGTGCCCCCCCGGAATGGGATCGTGTAGGATACACTTTTGTGATCACTCCCACGGCCTGATTATTTCTGGCAAGCTCCAGTGCAGCCCTCAATCCAGCCAGTCCGGCACCAACCACAACCGTATCAACCTGATGATAATATTTTGCTTCTTCAACTTTCATGTTCTGCCTCTTTTTATAAATTAGACACCTTAAAAATGGTTAGCATCCCGATGAATAGCAAACAGAATGCGATAATGACAATGATACCGAATAATACGATTCTCATAAGTTTTGGGTGAACATAATCTTCCACCATCATCCATATTCCATTAAATCCATGGTAAACTGCGGTTAAGAGGAAAATGAACTGTATCAGATTAAACCAGGGTGATTTCATCTTTTCCATAATATCGGTATATTTAATGATACCTTTATTGATGAAATGATAGGTTACAAAATGTAAGATCAGGAGAACAAATAGAATAATTGCCGAGATTCTTTGAAATAACCATACCCTGGCGCCGGTTTTTGAAGTTTCTTTGAAGTTTTTTTTCATTTTTTCACCTTAATTGATATGAGATATAAGGATATAGCTTCCGGTTGCCCACATAAGGAAAGCAATTGTGATAAGAATAAAAAATATTTTTTTCTGGTAGAATGAGCCTTTGAAAAAATCTATAATGATTATTCTGACTCCATTAAAAGCGTGAAACAGTATGATCCCCCATAATCCAATCTCCAAATATTTAAAAAGTGGGGAACTCAAAAAATTCATGATGTTGTTAAATTTCTCAGGTCCTTGGGTTAAGGTATTGATAACCCATAGATGCAAGCTGACATAAAAGATCAGAGCCAAACCGGATAGGCGGTGGATTATCCAGGCCCAGGTTCCGATAAAGTTGTAATACCCTAAATCATAACGTTTTGTTTTTTTATACAATATTATCCTCCGTTTGATGTGGAGTTTCAGCAAAATATGAATTTCAATTTTAATATTTTCTGTTTATTTATGCAACCTGAAATTTAATTTTTGAAAACAGAAAATTATTTTATGTTATAGTCATTATAATGGAAGGCAATGAAAAATTAAACTTTCCGGAGCCGGATAAAATAGATTATGAAATTCTTCTGGATAAAAATCAATGGTTGATTCGCATTCGATGGATTTATTCTTTTTTTATTTTGTTGTTTTTTATTGTTTACACTTTGTTTTTGAACAAAATCTATGTTGAATTTCAAACTTTTTTATTAATCCTTATTTTATCCGTTCTGGGGAATCTCATATTCATCATTTATTTAATGAAGTGGAAAGGACGGGAAAGAAAGGAAATAAAAAGTCTCTCGTTTCTGGCTTCCCTTCAGCTGGATTTTGATTTCGTGATTTTATTTCTTTTTGTTTTTTTCTCAAAAGGATTTGAGAGCCCGGTTATTGTATTATTCATATTCTATATTATGGTGGCCACATTTGTGATTGATTATAAGAAATCATTAAAAAATACAATAGCAACCGTGGTATTAATTACAGTTATTTTTTTTAAAGATGTGGGGTTGATTGTACCGTCTCAGAAACTGGTTACCCTGATTGCTTTTGATATTATTTTAATTGTTTCATTTTTTATTTCCGCCTTTCTATCAAAAAACATGAGAAAGAATGAAAAGATACTTCAGCAGCTATTGAAAAAAACCCGGGAATTATCCATTACCGACGGATTGACCAATTTATACAATCAAACCCATTTTTTTGAAATGCTCAAACATGAAATCGAACAGTCCAGAAGGTATAAACAGGTATTTTCCTTGATCATTTTCGATGTGGATGATTTCAAGAAATATAATGATAATAATGGCCATATATATGGTTCCAGGGCTCTGGAACAGATTGGCTCGATTATGAAAAAGATTTTTAGATCCAGCGATATTTTGGCCAGGTATGGTGGAGATGAGTATGTCATCATTCTTCCTAATACGGATAAGGTGGGTGCTTTTCTTGCTGCTGATCGGTTAAGAGAGAGGGTTGAAAACGAAGAATTCTATGGTGAGAAGAGACAGCCGAAAGGAAAAATAACCATTTCTCTGGGAATTACCGGTTTCCCGGAACACGGGAATACGGTTGAGGAAATTCTCAGTAACGCTGATAAAGCATTATATCGTGTTAAAAAAATGGGCGGAAACAGAACGATTATATATTCTGAAGAAATTGAAAAAGATGAATGATTTCAAAAAAATAGCAAGTGTTATATTTTTTCGGCAAAAATAATAATAAAATTTCTATTATTATTTTGTTTTATTCATTTTTTATACTAAAATATTATTTTAGGAGGGCAGATGAAACGGTATGTACTTCTTATGTTTTTGGTTTCATTTTTAGTCTCGGGTTTGTATTCAAAGGAAAAATGGGAAGTGGGCATTCACTATTCATACTGGTCATTTAATGTGGCAAAATCTTTTTTTGAGGATAGTTTTACTCCTGATTTTGAAGATTACGATCCGGATAAAGGTAGTCTGGGTTTTAATTCAGACGGTAATAATTATGGAATTGAGATACGTTTTTTCCCGGGAGGTAAAAAAGGTTCCTTTTCTATAGGGATATCCTATGAGAGAAATTATTTCAACCTTGATTTCAGTGGTGAATATAATGATATCAATGATGATGGGAATCCTTATGAAGCGTCAGCCAGTGGATCTTTAGAATTGGCTCCTCATTCTTTTAATATCAGTATTCGATGGGAACTCTGGCCCGGTTCATCAATTCATCCTTTCATCGGGATTGGCTTGGGCGCAGGCTTATTAAACGGGACAGTTCAGTATCAAACTGAAACAATCACCTATGTTCCAGGAAATACGGAAGTTGAAGTTACCGATGAGGAGATGACCTTGAAGGAATTTCTGGAAGAGCTTGAGGATGACGGAGATGGTTTTCCTCTCAGCTTTTTCCCGATTATTCATATTCATTTGGGTGTACGAGGTGAAATCACTCAGAATCTATATCTACTGGCAGAGATGTCTGTTTATGATGGGATAATGTTCAGGGGGGGGATTGCCTACCGTTTTTAATTATCATTCAGTTATTTCTGTTTTGAAACCTGAATGAATGCAGTGATTTTTCTATGTATAATATATTTAAAGTCAAACGGTACATTTCTCTTTTCTTGACAATTTAAAATTTTTTCTATAAGATGAACTTTCGCATTTCACTTGCGTAAAAAACAGAATGAGGTGAGTATTTTCTGCCTACGTTTTGGCATTATCGAAACAGATTTGTTTCCAAAAAAAGCTCATTTCAAGGGAATGTATTGACTCCCCACTAAGGAGAAGCATATGAATTTTGAACATGAAAAAACAAATGATATTTTGAAGTGGTTTGAAGAGATTAGCAAGATTCCCCGATGCTCGAAGAATGAAGAAAAAATTTGCCAGTGGCTTATAAATTGGGCCAAAGAAAATGATTTTGATGCCAAAATGGACAATACCGGAAATATATTAATCAAAGTACCGGCGTCCCCGGGGTATGAAAATTCTCCCGGGGTTGTCATTCAGGGGCATGTGGATATGGTATGTGAAAAAACCCCGGACTCAACCCATGATTTTAGCCAGGATCCGATAAAGCTAATCTATGACGGTGAGTGGTTAACCGCTGATAAGACCACCCTGGGTGCTGACAATGGTATTGCCATTGCCATGGCCATTGTTCTGGCCCTGGATAAAGACATACAACATCCACCACTTGAGCTTCTTTTTACGGTTGATGAAGAGACCGGTTTAACCGGAGCCAATACCCTCGAACCGGGATTTATTGAAGGCAAGATATTATTAAATGTGGATTCAGAGGATGAAGGTTATTTTACTGTTGGTTGTGCCGGAGGAATTAATACCTATCTGTCATTGCCCTTGCATTTTTCAGAGGCGGATCCCGGGCTCAAGCATTTTAAATTAAAGGCAGGAGGCATGAAAGGCGGACATTCCGGGATTGATATAAATGCTGAGAAAGCCAATGCCATTAGGGTTTTGGGCAGAACGCTTTTAAATGTCAAAAAGGAGATTGATATTAATCTGACAGATATCAAGGGAGGAAGTGCGCATAATGCCATTCCCAGGGATGCCGAAGTCTCCTTTTTCATGTCCCCGGATGGATTCGAAAAGGCGAAATCCCTGGTCGCCGAGAGTGAAAGTATTTTTCGAAATGAATTCTGCACTACCGATCCAGATATTCAATTAATTCTGGCTGAGGATAATGCAAATCCATCCAAGGCCTTGTCCACTGAAGAATCCCAGAAGGTCATTGAATTTACTTTGGCCGTTCCCCATGGTGTGTCTGCCATGTCAACGGATATTGAAAATCTGGTTGAAACCTCTAATAATTTTGCCAATATAAAAATTGAAGACAACATCCTGAAAGTTCTGACCAGTCAGAGAAGTTCAATTGTATCCCGTTTGCAGGGACTTACCCAGGGTGTTGAAGCCGTAGCCCGGATTGCCGGCGGTGCTGCGCATAGCGGGGATGGGTATCCTCCCTGGCAGCCCAATATGGATTCTCCCCTTCTGAAAAAGAGCACCGAATTATATGAAAGACTTTACAACAAAAAACCTGTGGTTGAGGTCATCCATGCAGGACTGGAATGCGGTATCATTGGGGATAAATATCCGGGTATGGATATGATTTCAATCGGTCCGACCCTGAAGTTTCCCCACTCCCCGGATGAAAAAATTCATATCGGATCCATTGGAAAAGTTTGGGATTTCATGCTGGTTTTACTGAAGGAATTGAAGTAGTTCTATTTGATTTTGTATTTGT
>DAOWKX010000145.1 GCA_030639705.1 Candidatus Aminicenantota bacterium | reverse complement strand
TATCCATGGGTTTTCCTCCTTTACCATCACACGAATATTATGGGTGGAAACCAATTCTTTGTCAATGATTATTAAGAGGAATCAGTACAACCATTTGAAATCAGAATATCCATCATTTAAAATAATTATATTGATTTAAATTGACCGGGATATATGATCTGATTACATTTTATGAGGAGGATTGTTATGAGAGCAAAATCATTGATTGCTGTTTTATTTTTGTTTTTGCTGGTTTCCTGTCAGGGTGAAAAGGGTAATGATGAGCCGATATCGGTGGAATATCTGGGAGCTGATGCGACCAAACCCTTTTGTGAAGCGGTTCGAGTGGGTGCTTTATTGATTCTTTCCGGACAGCTTGGAATTGACCCCGATACCGGTAAATTGGTTCCGGGTGGTATTAAAGCGGAAACCCGCCAGACCATGGAAAACATCAAAGCCACCCTGGAGAAATACGGTTCATCCATGAACCGGGTGGTCAAATGCACGGCCATGCTGGCAGACATCAGTGAATGGGGAGACATGAACCAGATTTATGTGACTTATTTCCCCAGGTATAAACCGGCCCGAAGTGCCTTTGGAGCCAGTGGCCTGGCAATGGGTGCCCGGGTGGAGATCGAGTGCTGGGCAACTCTGAAATAATGAGCACATAAGGTCCTGTTATTGGCATTTAAGATTTATTCATCTTTTTTGTAACTTTTTCTATCAAAAAAACGTCTAATACACTGAGAGCTGAGAGCAGTTTTCTATTTAAGAAAATGTATTGGAAGATGGAGTATTATATATAATTTTATTCAAATGAGTAAGAGAGGGAAATGAGGCTATGTTTCTCCGGCTGGTTGTCAATTACGGGTTGTCAATCGGGCTAGGTATTTATGCCATTTCAATTTGTTATCAATTATATAAAAATTATCAATTCAGATTCCTGTTAATTTACCTGTATTATTTGATTGCTGTTTCTATTTATGGATTCTTTGCCTGGACAGGAGAGTTTATCAGCGGTTGTCTGTTTGAGGCCAGTCAAATCCCTGAGGCGGTTGCTCTGAAGCCGCTGGTTTGTCTGATTGCTTACCCCTTTATTCCTCTCAGTGTTTATCTGTTTATTCGATTGATCAGGGAATTTTTAAATAAAAATGTGCCGGTTTTGATTGGTTCTCTTTACTGGTTGGTCTGGATTCTGGTGTCTGTTGGGATTTTTTTAGGAACTCACGAATTCATTGAACACCAGCAGCAATATATTTTTTCAGCCATGCACCGGACGTCCGGAATACTCATGTTGATTTTCAGGTATCTGGCCCTCAATCACCTTTTTTTTCATCTATCCAGTATCGAAGATAAAAAAAAGGCCCGGATTGCAAAATATTTTGGAATCTACTATGTGATCACATTTTCCCTTTATTTCATCGCCACTCATTTCGCAGCCAATGTGTTTGCTTTTAACTTTGCCTGGCCCCTGGTATATTTTTCCCTGAATCTGCCGATATTGTTTTATCTCAAGAAATTCCTATACCTTCACTGTATTGATCAATATGTGGCAGTACGAGGTGAAACCGATCTGAAGCAGTTGTTTGTGAGGTACAGGATTTCTGATCTGGAACAGGATATAATCCAATTACTGGTAAATGGAAAAACCAACCGGGAAATCGGGGATTTGCTGTTTATTTCAACCGGTACTATAAAAAATTACACTTCCAGCATATATAAGAAGATGCAGGTAAAAAACCGGTATCAACTGATCAATATGATTCGAAACATTCACATGATGCAATGAACAGCGGGCATAATTTAAAAGTCCAAATCGTTTGCACTCACTCCAGAATAGATCGAGAGAAATGACTTGGGTATCACTGGTTATTTATATCTTTTCCCTGGTTAGCGGATTTTCCATTGTTTTTTATGCTGTACTCCTCTTTAAACGATATCGCAAGAAATATCTATCTCAATATCTCTTTTTTCTCATTGCCTATTACATATCCGGTTTTTTGAACTTAATCGGTCAACATCTTGCCCATGAATTTTTTTACTGTAAACCTGTCTTTGTTCAAATGGTGGCTAATTATTTAGTCGTCCTGTTAGGTCTTCCTTTTTTCGTGGTCAGCCTCTATTTCTTCATATCCTTTACCCATGAAATTGCAGACAGAACCCTTTCCAACATGTTTACTATTTGGTTTTTTATCATTTCACTGGTTGTTTTGGTTATGGTGTTGATTGGGATCAATCTTTTCATCGATCGGCAGAGTAGCCGTTTTATTAAAATACTTTTAAATTCGGTTAATTATGGGATAGTGTTTTTCTTTCTCTTGAGTGCATTCAAGATGTTTCTCTATTCCAGAAGGATTATTCACCAGGATAAAAAACAGGGATTGCGACTTTTTTCAATTCTCTATATTTTTTTATTTCTGGGCTATTTTGCCGTTGCTCAATATCGAATATCCTCAAGTATTGGGAATCTTCAATTCGCTTATATTGTGTTGTACTACTTTTTTTTAAACCTCATACCCATACTGTATTTGAAATATTTACTTAAAAAATCATTTGTTAGCCAGTCTTTAAGCACAGAAGAACATGAAAAACTGGGTCGATTTTATTTTAATTTTGATATTTCCAACCAGGAGAGGGTAATCATCAGTTTTATATTGCAGGGAATCAAAAGTCATATCATTGCCAAAAAGCTCTCGATATCAACGGGCACTGTGAAGAACCATCTCTACAATATTTATCGAAAAGTTGGAGTAAACAGCCGGAATAAATTGATACAGAAGGTCAGAGAATGTGTTCAAAACGGGAAACAGCACTATTTCGATTCTTAAAAAATTATTTTTAATATAATTTTGGTTTTAAATGGGATATAATTAATTCTATAATCACTTAGTGGAGTCATATTCATGATTTTGATAAATTGACTGCTGGGGATAACAATTATGTTAATTCATAAAGAATAGGAGGAATGATGAAGCGAAATTCATTAGGTTTACTTGTTTGCCTGGGTTTATTGATGTCTCTTTTTATGGGACAACCGGAACACCTTTTTACAAAAAAGAAAAAGGTAAAACTGGTGCAAAATACTCCGGCAAAACAGAGACTGGAATGGTTTGCCCAGCATCAGGTTTTAAAGAAAAAATCTCCCTTTAAACTGTTAAAATGGAAGTTTATCGGTCCGGATATTATCAGCGGGCGGATCACTGATGTAGAGGCCCACCCAAAAAATAAACATGTTATCTATGCCGGAGCTGCAACAGGTGGGGTGTGGAAAACAGAGAATTCCGGTACCACCTGGAACCCCATTATGGATGATGTGGCATCCATATCCATCGGTGATATTGCCATTTCAGCCTCTCAACCCGATACTGTCTGGGTGGGGACAGGAGAAGCCAATATCTTTCGGGC